>JAUYEP010000085.1 GCA_030689765.1 Methylovulum sp. | reverse complement strand
CTTACGCCGAAAGTCCAAGTGTCATAGCAAAAGCAAGGACATGCTTAAATATTCCGTCATGCTTTTGATGCTTAAATGGAATGGGGAACTGGATGCTATATTTAATTAACAATGCCTTTTTAGCCAGCCTGGCATTAGGTTTGGTTGCCGGATTATTGGCAGGCTTATTTGGCATTGGCGGGGGATTGGTTATTGTCCCCGTTTTGGCATTGCTTTTTACAGCGCAGGGTTTTCCGGCGGAACGGGTACTGTTAATGGCGGTGGCCACGTCATTGGCTACGATTATTTTGACCGCCATTTCATCCGTGGCGGCGCATCATCGTTTGGGTGCTGTCGTGTGGACTAAGGTGCTTCGCATGAGCCTGATGATTATGGTCGGTGCCGCCATCGGTGCCGTGGTTGCCAAGCAGATACCCGCTGATGTGTTGCGTTATATGCTTGTGGTGTTTTTGGTTTATGTGGGCACATTAATGGCATTGCAAGTGCAGCCAAAACCAGGCGCAGCCCAACAGACCATTTGGATGGATTGTTCTGTGGCCGTTGTGATTGGCTTGTTGTCGTCTATTGTCGGCATAGGCGGCGGTACGCTCACCGTGCCTTATCTGGTGCATGGGCAGATGCCGATGCGTAACGCCGTCGCGGTAGCCAGCGCTTGCGGCTTGCCGATAGCGGTTGCCGGAAGCGTCAGTTATGCGCTGTTAGGTTGGAATGTGACAGATTTACCGGCATGGAGTTTAGGTTATGTCTATTTGCCGGCGTTTGTTGGCGTAGGCTTGTGCAGTATTTTAACTGCACCCTTGGGCGCAAAGCTTGCCAACAAACTTCCGGCGGCGAAATTAAAGCGTTATTTCTCGATATTGTTGTTTGTGATGGCTGTTAACTTGTCATGGCATTGACAGCGCATCGCTATCAATATAAATGTCAACAGGATTTTTTGGAATAAGGGTTGCAACTGGCAAATGCTGGCCTGAGCGCCAGGCTTTGACAATTTCCCGTTTGTTGCTGCCGGTAATCAGAAAGATAAGTTCCCGAGTATTGCTTAATGCTTTGGCGCTGACGGAAACGCGCTCAGGCGGCGGTTTTGGTGAATCATTAACGGCGTGTACCAGCTCATCCTCGTCATGTATGTGCCCTGGAAACAAACTGGCGGTATGGCCATCTTCGCCCATGCCCAGCAAGACCATATCAAAGGGCAGGGCGGCGGCGACAATGGCGCGATAATTCAGTGCCGCCTGTTCATTGCCCAGTTCCCCAGCGATTGTAAAAATTTGTGCAGCGGGAATAGCAACATTATCAAGCAACGTGCGGCGGGCTATCGCGCTGTTCCTCTCCGCATCATCTGCAGGTAAGCAACGTTCATCTCCGTAATAAATCACCCAATTCGCCCAATCCGCATCGGTTTTCGCCAATAAGCGATAAACTTTTTCAGGTGTGCTGCCGCCAGCCAGCACCAGCTTGAATTTGCCGTGATCGGCAATGGCTTGGTCTGCGGCATCAAGGAGTTGTCGGCAGGCCGCCTCTGCGACTTGATCGGCGGTTTCTAAGGTGTGCCAATGGCTAGTTTGTTGCATTAATTTATACTCCGGTGTTAAAGAATGGGTTTTCTAAAAATTACATAAAGCTAACATCTCATTTCTCAACAATGGACATTTAACAAATAGTTTAAAATGATTGTATGAATTTACCAAAACCTGAATGCCTAAAAGTTCAGGATTGTTGGCATTACAAACAATTTGGCATGCCTTGCGTGGAAAACAGATGGCTAATTTTGGGCGAAAGTATTGTAAATCATGAAAGTCATACTCACCGAAAAACCCTCGGTCGCCCGCGACATAGCCCGTTGCCTAAAAATAACTCACCGCCATGACGGCTATTTTGATGGCAATGGCTATCAAATCACCTGGGCATTCGGGCATCTGGTCGGATTAAAAGAACCCGACGATTATCATGCCGAATGGAAACGCTGGACTTTGGCGGCGCTGCCGATCATTCCCGAACAGTTTGAACTGAAAGCCAGAGGCGATGCCGGCGCACAAAAACAGTTGGACACCATCAAGCGCTTATTCAAAGCCGCCGACGAGATCATTTGTGCAACCGACGCGGGACGGGAAGGCGAGCTGATTTTCAGGTACATTTTGACGTGGACGCAATGCCTGCAAAAACCGTTTAAGCGATTGTGGATCAGTTCGATGACCGATGAAGCCATACGCAAGGGTTTTGCGGCATTGCAGGAGGGCACAGTCTACGAAGGGTTGTATCGCGCCGCCCGATGCCGTAGCGAATCGGATTGGATAGTCGGCTTAAATGCGACGCGGCTGTATACGCTGAAATTCGGCGGACAGGGTGTCTTATGGACGATAGGGCGGGTGCAAACGCCCGTGCTGGCAATGATTGTGCAAAAAGACAAGGAGATTGCCGATTTTGTCGCCAAGGATTTTTGGGAATTGCATACGCAATACAGGGATACCGATTTTAACTATACCGGTGGCCGCTTTGACCAAAAAGCGGATGCGGAACTTTTGCACACCGCCTGCGTCGGGCATGAGTTTGAGGTCACTTCCGTCGCAGGCAAACAGGAAACCATCCCTCCGCCGTTATTGTACGATTTGACCGATTTGCAAAAAGACATGAGCATACGTTACGGTTTTACCGCCGAACAGACCTTAAGCTACGCCCAGCAACTCTACGAAAAAAAACATATCACTTACCCGCGTACTGACAGCCGCTATCTTAGCAATGATGTCAAGCCGTCAATAAAGCCGTTACTGGAAAAATTACAACAACATTTCAGTGTGCAGATAGCCAGCCTGGATCTTGAAAACCTTGACTTAAGCAAGCGTTATTTTAATGATGGCAAAGTCAGCGACCACCATGCCATCATCCCGACCAGCAATATACCGGCAACCTTGAACGGAGATGAAGGCAAGGTTTATGACGCGATTGCGGTACGTTTGATCGCGGCGTTTTATCCGCCGTGTATCAAACGGATCACCACCGTTTTGGGATGTGTTCGGGACGCGGGCATCACCTTTAAAACAACCGGTACGATAATCGAAGCGCAGGGTTGGCAGGCGTTGTATAAAAATCCGGCAGCTAACGATAAGGGCCAAAAAATTCTGCCGCCGTTTGTCAAGGGCGAAACCGGCTTGCAGCAGCCGTCGGTCACTCAGGGTAAAACCACGCCACCTAAAGCTTATAATGAAGCAAGTTTGCTGGGCATGATGGAGTCGGCAGGCAAAACCTGTGATGACGAAGCGCTTAAAGAGGCTTTAAAAGAAAAAGGGCTGGGCACACCGGCGACCCGCGCCGCGATTATCGAAGTGTTAATCAAGCGCGGCTATGTGCTGAGGCAAAAGAAAACCTTACTCAGCACCGGGCCAGGCCGTCACCTGATTTCAATCATTAGCGATGAGCGTTTAAAATCAGCGGCAATGACCGGCGAATGGGAAGCCAAGCTCAAGCAAATGGAGCGCAATGCTTACGACCCCGAACAATTTATTGCCGAAATTATCCAATTTACGCAAAACATCAAGGCTGCAGCGGACAAACCACTTTATGATGACAGCCGCTTGGGGGATTGCCCGTTGTGCCAAAAGCCGGTTATTGAAGGCAGAAAGGGTTATGGTTGCAGCGACTGGAAAAACGGTTGCCAATTTGTGCTATGGAAAGAAAGCATAGGCGCAACGGTTACGCCTGCAATGGCGGGCCAATTGTTGCAATTGTCGCGTACCCTACAGAACTATGCCATCAAGCCGGACGATAAGGTGCTAATGGCCCAACTGACACTTAATAAACAGGGTGAACTTAGCTACAGCTTGCCGCAACCCATCGAGCAGTCCAGTCAAGCCAAAACGCTTGCCGATTGCCCGCTTTGCAATGGCAAGATCATCGAAACCGCCAAAGCCTACAGTTGCAGCGAATGGCGTAACGGTTGCAAACTGGTGGTTTGGAAAACCATCGCGCATAAAAAAATCAGTCCTGCGCTAGCAAAAAAATTGCTGCTCAAAGGCGAGACTGGGCTGTTAAAAGGTTTCAAATCGGCTAAAGGTACAGAATTTGAAGCCAATCTAAAACTGATAGACGGTAAAGTTGAAATGGATTTTAGCAAAACCTGATGGGATTTTTTTCCTTTGGACAGCAGTTCAAAGCCAACGATAATAACCAACCTTTGATAAACCAACCTAGAGGCAATAATGAGCAATGTATTTAGTTTTACCGGCACCGTGGGGCGTGATGCCGAAGTCAGATATGCCCCGTCAGGCATGGCGGTATTAAACGTAACCGTAGCCAATAACATCGGCTTTGGCGACAAGCAACAAACCTTATGGATCAGGGTCGTGCTGTTTGGTAAACGCGCAGAAGGCGCATTACAAAATTA
>JAUYEP010000071.1 GCA_030689765.1 Methylovulum sp. | reverse complement strand
AGATCACCCGCAAAGCAATACTCAGCAAACGAATCAATCCTTTAATACGGGTTGTTGAGTTGAGGAACAGTGGTGTTATACCAAGCGTCTTGCCCCGGAAACGGTTAAAACCACGCTCTATGATATATTCATCACGATAGGCGAGAACCGCTTCGGTTAAACTCAATCCGAGGTCGTTGCAGACAAATACTTTCCACCCTAGGTGACGCACGGTGTCCTCATAAGCGGTAGCGTTGCGTGACGGATGCACGGTAATCGTTGTCTTCATCACCGTTTCGTCGGTGCGTTTACCATAGGCACGTTTGTGAACCGTTTTGGTTTCCTGGAGGGTTTCAATAGTCAATAGGCCAATCACGTTATAGTGCTCCAGAATGCCGCTCATTTTGGTGGACATCTCGTTTTCATCCAAACGTTTCCGTCCGCGTCCGCGCAAGTTGAGGTTGGCTATGGCCTTTTGCGCTTTTTCCAGGCGAGCATCAAGTGCTTTCTTTTGAGACGCCGCCTGTTTTAAAGAATGAACGACCAGCCGCTGCTCTTGCCACTGAATAGGGTTACCTTCATCGTCAGCACCGGGCGTAACGGTGTAACAGAAACCATCAGCAAGGTGTTCCGGTTGGTCAGTTTCCGCTTCGGACGGACGATACACCGGCGCTAATGATTGCTCGCCCGTCCAAACAGGTTCAAGCAAAGCGTGTAGCGCTTCTTTCGGCATCTGTACTGCCGGTAACGGACACAGGTAATAATCTTGATGCGCCGCAACGTAACAGCGCGTGTTAAGCGCTGCCATTTTGCAATCCCCCACATAGAGTACGCCATGCTGCTGGAGACAAGCCTGAACTTTACGTATTTCCGGCACATACAGCGGATCGTCAGCGCACTCACCACTGACAATCGTGGTGGTTAAGGGAATCCCCAACGGATCCAGCACCGACTGGTTGATCTTTATCTGCGGTAAATCAGAACGGTGCTCTTTACTATGGCCTAACTGAAACAAGCCATCTTCGGTTACAGTAACATAGCTTTTTACCGTCGTGCTGTCGATGCGCACCCGTTTAATCGGCAAGTCATACACACGAAGTAGCACACCGATTTGATCGGACTCGTAGGCTTCCCAAGGTGCATCTTGCCCCAGACTGGACAATACGATGGCCAAACGGTCATCACTAAAATCCAATTCGCGCAAGCCAACTGCTTTCAGACAGACGGTTAGTGTCATCAGGACCCCTGCCACCCAACCCTGCACAGCGTTCAAGCGATGATCGCCTTCGCTCAGGATATAGGCCAGCCACACGACCACTGTTTCCCCAAAGCTTAGCCCTTGCCAGTTCCCGTGCATCGGAAAATGCTGGTTTAGCAACGCAGCTATGTTCATCTTGTCCATCTGCGCTAATAGCAGCGGAATATCATCTACCCGTTCGGTTTTCGTTATGTATATGGGTGTTTCCATGGCGGCAAATAAAAATATTCTGCCATAATTTCACTAACCTTGATTAAAATTGAGCGAACGGTGAGTTATATCTTGATTCTGAACTCTTAAAAGGACAGAATCCCCGATTGATCATCGGGAGGGTAGCGGGGAAGTCGTGCCCACCATTAGGCTTAAAGCCTGTCTCGTAGATTGAGTTGTCCAAAATGTGGTTCAGATGAGTGCGCTAAAGATGGCATAATCAAGGAATGGCAGCGCTATAGATGTAAATCATGTGGCTATAGGCATGCCGTCGAGTATCGGGGATAAGCCCATCGATTAAGCGGCAAGCGCTCCAATTGTACCTTGAAGGCCTTGGCTTTCGTTTGCGAAGTGGGTTCCCGCAACACCGAAACCGGACGAAAACTCTGGGATGCCATTAAAGGCAACAACCCATCAAAAGTCATGACCGATTACTGGAGTCCCTACGAATTGTCGTCCCATCTGGGTTACATACGCAATCAAAAGCGGAAACCTAACAGTAGAAGGCTATAACAGCTTGTTTAGGCACAACTTGCCCGCTTACGCCGAAAGTCCAAGTGTTATAGCAAAAGCAAGGACATGCTTAAATATTCCGTTATGCTTTTGATGCTTAAATGGAATAGAGAACTGGATACTATATTTACAGCGGTTTCATTCTTCATTAAGGCTAGCCACTCAAGTTGGGATAGGTTAAGCCGTTCGTGGTGAGCTTGTCGAACCATGAAAGGCTTAACCGCTCATCCTTCGACAAGGCTCTCCTGAGCGTAGCCGAAGGGCTCAGGACGAACGGTTAAGCCTTGTCCGTACCCAACTTAAATTATTAACGACGAATGAAACCGCTGTAATTAACAATGCCCCTGAAACAACCCGCCAAAATCATGATTTCGCTTGCACAACTGAGTGAGCTTTACCGGCAAGCCTGCGAAGTCGAATTGCAGGCATTTAAGCCGGGTAATGTCAGTGTTTATGCCGATGGGCATGGCATGACGGTAGCCGATTTTAGAATCAGCGCGAAAGTCAGTGCAACGCCGCTTTGTAATCCGGATTATTGTCTGGGCGAAAAAATATTTTATGCGGTTAAAGCCACGCGTGAGGCTGTCGGTTGCAACACCAACCTGGGCATTATATTGTTGTGTGCGCCATTGATTCAGGCGATGGGTCAAAGACATTCTGGTGTGACGTTGAGAGAGGCTTTACAGCAGGTTTTGTCGGCAACAACCCTAGTCGATGCCGATTGGGTTTTTCAAGCGATCACCCTTGCATCACCAGGTGGGTTAGGGGCATCAGACCAGCAGGATGTGCATGATAAAGCTGTGGTTACGTTAACCGAAGCTATGGCATTTGCCTCAGCAAAAGACCGTATTGCGTTTCAATATGTCACCGATTATAGAGATATTCTCGATTTTTCTGCCTCGCTGTATTACAATGCGCGAAGTAGGTGGGGCGATCAAAATTGGGCGGCAGTGGCAGTTTATGCCAATTTCTTATGTCACAATCCCGATAGCCATATCGAAAGGAAGTACGGCAATCAGTATTCTGAAATGGTAGCTGGTAAAATGAGGTTGGTCAGTGCAGCGTTATCAGGTACTGATAGCCCCGATTCTATTCTGCCCTTGCTTTATTGCATAGATCAGGATCTAAAATCAATAAATGTAAATCCTGGTACCACGGCAGATATGACCGTAGCAACGGTTTTTACAGTTTTTTTAGAAGATTTTATCAAGTCTTCAACAGAATTTGTTCAAACAAACAAATAAGGAGACACGTAAGTGTCAATATTAGCTCAAATTTTTTCAACTTTTTCTTCACAGGGGAAAACAAAAATGGCGAAAATTAATAAATTGTGTGTTGGTGAATCTTTGGTTGGTGAAGGCAATGAAATTGCCCACATCGATTTGATCATTGGCCCAAGAGGTTCAGCTGCTGAATCTGCATTCGCAAATGCTTTGACAAATAACAAAGATGGTTTTTCTACTTTGTTAGCGGTTGTTGCACCTAACCTGATGGTTAAACCAGCGACTATTTTGTTCAACAAAGTGACCATCAAAGGCTCTAAACAAGCGGTTCAAATGTTTGGCCCAGCACAACGCGCGGTTGCCATGGCAGTTGCTGATTGCGTGGAAGATGGCACTATCCCTGCTGATGAAGCTGATGACCTGTTTATCTCTGTTGGTGTGTTCATTCACTGGCAAGCTGAAGATGATGCAAAAATTGAATCATTCAATTATGCAGCAACTAAAGAAGCCCTGAAACGCGCTGTTGCCGGCTCACCAACGGCTGCTGAAGTTGTTGCTGCTAAAGGCGAAGCAAAACATCCATTTGCTGTTAACAACGAAGCATAAGCTTTAAGTTAAACGGATGAAAAAAATACCCCGGCTTGCCGGGGTATTTTTTTGTCTACAGCTTTTCAATATCTTCCCGTTTAATAGCCCCAGAATGTAGGCTGCTTGCAATAAGCGCCTGGCGTATGCCCATTTGTTTTAGCATCGTTAAGTCAGACACATTTCTTATGCCTCCCGCAGCGATAAAATTTTTTTGCGGATATAACTTGCAATATTGAGTTACTTTATCCAGATCGGGCCCCTGATTGCCGCCTACCTGTGCCAATGTCATGATAATGATATTATCTGGCCAAAGATCTGGGCTGAAAAACAGATATTCAGATCCCAAAGTGCCGGACATCGAATAATCCAAAGACAGGATAAAACGATTGTTGAAATGTTTTAGCTCCAAAACCGTTTCGTTTTGATAAGATTCGCTGCCTAACACAGGCAGATAATTGTCGGGCGTTATCAAATGCGGATCATACCGCTGATAACCTTTATCTATCCAAAATAATATCTTCGGGAAACAAGCCATCACCTCAGTGATTAATTGCTCATGATTATCCTGACCGAGTATGGCATTCAGATCAGCGATATAAAAAGTGTCAAACGCATATAATCCCAAGAAGGCTTCAATAACATCATAAATATTTGATGAGTGGCACAACAGGGATTGGACAGGCTGATAATGGTCGCGGTCACCTTGGCGGGCATGCACGACAACACCGTTTTTTAGATCAATGACGGGGATTATCTTCATCAATAAACAGCCATGAAAGTTTTAATATTTGAGTATATCACTGGCGGCGGCTTTAATAAGCAGGCGTTGCCTGACGCATTGGCGAAGGAAGGGCTGTTAATGTTGCAAGCCCTGCTTGATAACTTTTCCAAAATAAGTGGCATCGAATTGCTTGTTATGCTGGATAGCCGATTAAAGGGTTGCTTGTGTGCAGGGCGTATCGAGATTGCGGCTATTAACCCTAAGCAAAATTGCCACGAAGAATTTTCCCGTCTGGCAAAGCAATGCGACACTGTTTGGCCTATCGCCCCCGAATTTGACGGAATATTGCTGGCTTTATGTCAGGCGGTCGAGCAGGATACGCCATTATTGACATCACCCGCCGATGCCGTGGCGATTGCCAGCAATAAATGGTCTACCTACCATCATCTTGTTCGGCATCATATAGCAACTGTGCCAACCCAACTACTGAGCGGGAGCCATTTCTACCCAGGTGACTGGATTATTAAACCCATTGATGGGGCAGGATGCAGCAATAGTCATTTAATCACGGATCAACACGATTTTGATGCCGCCTTAAAGTTAGCCGGACAGTTTATTATTCAGCCCCATCTGCAAGGCAAAAAAACCAGCTTATCCTGTTTATTCAAACAAGGCGGGGCATGGCTATTGTCTGTTAATTTGCAGCGTTTCAAGGTAGTCAACAAGCAATATCAACTGGTGGAAATTACTGTCAATTCTAATCCTGACCAGTGTTTGTATCAGAACCTTGCAGAGGATATCGCCCGCGCATTGCCTGATTTATGGGGCTATGTCGGCATTGATTTAATCGAAACCGCCGGACAAACTTTCGTACTGGAAATAAACCCGCGCTTGACCACCTCATTTGCAGGTATTTATGCTGCGCTTGGCATTAATGTTGCCGAACAGGTATTACGTTTACTGAATGGACTACCCAATATAAAAGCAATACGTAACAAACCCATAAACATTAATATAAATCAATAGGATACCGATGGCTAGCCTAGGTTGGGATATAGGTGGTGCGCACGTCAAAGCGGCCGTAGTGAATCAGGCTGGTGAAATCACCGGCATTTATCAACAGCCGTGTCCGTTATGGAAAGGCCTGGAACATCTTCGGCAGGCGGTTAATGCAATCATGCAGGCATTGCCGCAGGGCCAATACCGTCATGCCATTACGATGACAGGGGAACTGGTTGATTTGTTTGCAGGTCGGGAAGACGGTGTCCGGCAAATCATCAACACAATGGGCCAGTTGTTAAGCAATGACGGGCTATTAATATTTGCCGGACAATACGGCTTACTGGGCATCTCGCAGATTGACGCCAAACATTATCAGGCTATAGCATCGCTAAACTGGCTGGCTAGCGCACAGTTTGCGGCGCAAAAAACAGGCAACGGGCTTTTTGTTGATATAGGCAGCACCACCACCGATATACTTTTGTGCAGCGAGGGCAAGGTGCTGGCAAAAGGTTATACTGATTATCAACGCTTAATATCCCGCGAGCTTGTTTATACCGGCATTGTCAGGACCGCAGTCATGGCAGTCGCGCAAACTGCGCTCGATGGCGATCAGGACATCGGCATCATGGCAGAGTATTTCGCTACGATGGCTGATGTCTATAGGCTTACCGGCGAACTTGACGAAGCGCATGATCAAACAGAAACAGCCGATGGCGCGGGGAAAACGCTTCATGCCAGCGCCAGACGGCTAGCAAGGATGATAGGTTGTGATTTTTATCCCGATGCTGTGCCGCGTTGGCAGCAATTTGCTGAAAATATACGCTTCCAGCAGTTACAAAAAATTAAAACGGCTTGCGGACATGTCGCAACCCCTGAAAATTTCCCTAAAAACAGTCCATTAATTGGCGCAGGAGTGGGACGTTTTCTAATAAAAGAATTGGCACAGCAGTTAGATCATCCTTATCTTGATTTTTCTGATTTATGTGTTTGTTCCGTAACACCAACAGGGATGTCACCCGCCGACTGTGCGCCAGCAGTATCTGTAGCCCATTTTTTGCTGGACGTCCCCTCCATTTTCCATAGGCATCTACACAAGTCTTAACGCCGTCATTCCGGCATATCTTGGGGCACAAGTGGATGCCGGATCCAGGGTCAAGGAGGGTAACGTAAGTAGGTGTTCATAAGTTTTTTAACATTGCTCAACGTGTGGGAGCGGCTTTAGCCACGA
>JAUYEP010000057.1 GCA_030689765.1 Methylovulum sp. | reverse complement strand
TCGTGGTGAATAATGTATATTCACGAATACTTTCACAGTCTCAGCAGCTTGGGAACGAGCGTCAAAAACTGACTTAAATTAATCTGAGCACTGTAAGGCGGTTTCGCGTGAGCAAACCGCCACAATTGCCGCTTATGTCATGGCGATAGACCCGGATCTATTGTGGCGGATTGCTCGCGCGAATCCGCCTTACGGGTTTCAAATTCAAAAGACTGGGGTCACAAAGACTGGGTAGAGTAAAGGGCAGGCGAGAGCCTGTCCTCTACTCTACCCGTAGTTTTAATGTAAATTATAAGGCCTGATCCCGTAGCTTAAGGCCTGGCCCCGTGATTTGACCGCTGCCAGTAAGCCAAGACTTACCACAATTAGCGCAAGCGAACCAGGCTCCGGCACCGCCGATACATTTTGCGTATTGACGCTCACGCGCAGGTTGTCCATTGCCCACGATTCATCGGCGAGAGATTGGTTGCCTGGACCGGAAATGAAGAAATTGATTACCGCCGATGTATTAGTGTGTGCAAAGTTGGCAAAATCCGGATCAGCGCCGAAATTATAGGCACTGTCGGTGTAGAAACTGCCAGGGCCACTAAAACCAAGATTGACATGACGTGCGAGTTCCACGCCAGCAGGCGGAACGTAGCTCTGGGTTTGGCTCGGCACGGCATTGGCAAACGATTCGCTGAACAGCGCCTGACCATCGAACACGATCTTGAAAAAATCACCTATTGGAAAAGATGCACCAGTGCCGTCTAGCGAATCGATCGCCGCGAATAAAAACGCGAGGCTAATCGTGTCGTGCGTGGGCAGGTTGTTCAGGGTTAGTGTCACCACATTGCCCGTAGCACTGCGCAGAAAGTTTCCTCCAAATTGATTGCCTGTGGGGCCGAGTCCGGCGTACCCTTGAACGCCAGTGAGAAACGCTGTGCCAGGGGAAATCTCAGTGGGTAAAGCGCCGTTAAAATCCGTAGAGAACACAGTGACTGGCGAAGACAGTACGCCGCCGGAAAAACTAGCACTAAGTGCAAGAATGGTGGCTGTAGCGAGAATTTTTTTCATCTTCATGGTTAATCTCCTAATGGTTGATTTCAAAAGCCTAAAGGCCTTCATTGTTGGAGTTTAAATCAATCGAATTAGCATCAGGAAAAGGGGCGGGGTATGTTGCGGTGCCACGTCGTCTTGATTGCCAAACGGTTTATCGCTATATGCAATCAACGACTGCTGGTTTAACAAGCAAGTTTCGTGCCTGTTTATTGTTTTTGTGTAATTACATTAGGTTACAGTGGATTGGATTGGATTGGATTGGATTGGATTGTAAAATTGCCTGACATTTTTTAGGCTTAATCAAGTCTATTTTTCCCGTTATCATGCTGAAACACTACATCCTAGAGCCAAGCGGATCGCGAGCTACGTCACCTGCACTTCAATGGTATGCACAGCGTACCCTACACGGCTGGGGGGCAAAAAAACAGCTTGACAAGTTTAATAACTGTCAGAAAATTTTACAACTCAACTCAACTCAACTCAACTCAACTCGCCGGAACTCGCCAGTAGATTACCTATTGAAAAGTAATGCAAAACCTATAAATGGCCTGTAATTTGCCGGGTAACTCTCCGTAATAACAAACCGACTGGACGGCTGGGTATGCGGTCAGTTTATTTAGTGCTTGACCGAAAAGAATAATAACTATTATTGCGCTAGTTCCCAAGCTCCAGCTTGGGAATTCGGTCAGGGAAGCTCTAGCTTCCCGACACGCGAAGCTAGAGCTTCGACTTCTACATTCCCAAGCTGGAGCTCTCGTCTTTATACACATCTCAATGTAGGCCGGAAACGCCCACCCTGGCTCTCGCCGGGCGGGCTTATTCCGGCCTACGTACTGTCTTGAACAGACTTGTGTATAAAGATGAGAGCTGGAGCTTGGGAACGAGAGAATCACATTTAATTAAAAAGATATTTCAATGCAAAACTTCGAAACCACTGCGGCAACGCAGTATGAAATCACCACTTCGCGCCAGATGCTGCCTTGGATGGCAGAGCAGAAGCTGTCCATTGCGCTAACCACTTATCAGATTGGCAAGCTGTTTTTGCTGGGGCTAAAAGCCAATGGCGGGTCGATATTCGACCGCACCTTTGACCGCTGCATGGGCTTGTGTCCGACCGACAACGGGTTTTACATGAGCAGCCTGCACCAGATTTGGCGTTTCGAGAATATGTTTACGCAAGGCCAGCAACAGGACAGTTATGACCGGCTCTATGTGCCGCAAATGGGCTATACCACCGGCGATCTGGATGTCCATGACATGGCGGTCGATGCTGACGGCCATCTGGTATTCGTCAATACGCTGTATAGCTGTCTGGCCATCTTGAGCGGGACGCACAGCTTCAAGCCGCTGTGGCGGCCGCCTTTTATCAGCAAGCTGGCCGCCGAAGACCGTTGTCACCTCAATGGCCTGGCGATGAAGGATGGGCGGGCGGCCTATGTCACCGCCGCCAGCCAGCCAGTCTGATGTAGTGGATTGTTGGCGCGACCATCGTAGCGATGGCGGTATCGTGATTGATGTGGACAGCAACGGGATTGTGGCAGGTGGCTTGTCGATGCCCCATTCACCGCGTTGGCATCAGGACAAGCTCTGGTTGCTCAATTCCGGCACTGGGGAGTTTGGCCATGTCGAGCTGGAAACAGGGCGCTTTGTGCCGGTAACATTCTGTGCTGGTTATATGCGGGGGCTGTGTTTTCACGGGGACTTTGCGCTGGTGGGTTTGTCCAAACCGCGCCACAATAAAAACTTCAGCGGCCTGCCGCTGGACGAAACCCTGAAATCACGCAAGGCCGAGGCACGCTGCGGTGTACAAGTCATCAATCTGCGCACCGGCGATATCGTCCATTGGCTCCGCATCGAAGGTGTCGTCGATGAGCTGTACGATGTGATTACGCTGCCCGGTGTGTGCTGTCCGATGGCTCTGGGTTTCAAGACCGACGAGATCCGCAGGGCAATCAGCATTGAAGCCGAGTAGGTTCCGCTCGTTCCCAAGCTGGAGTTCTCATCTTTATACACAAGTCTGTTCAAGACAGGACGTAGGCCGGAATAAGCCCGCCCGGCGACAGCCAGGGTGGGCGTTTCCGGCACTCCCAAGCCGCGGAATGCCGGAAACGCCTGTCCTGCGCTAAGGCGCGGACAGGCTTATTCCGGCCTACATTGAGATGTGTATAAAGACGAGAGCTGGAGCTTGGGAACGAGCAAACCGTAAGAGTGCTGTAGAGCTGTAGCCATGTTAGGTGGGCAGGTTTTTTGCCCACCTTTTACCGTTCTGCTTGCCCACCACACGGTTAAATAGAGGCTGAACGGACTGCCCTTGGGAAACTGGGGGCGGTTTTTTTTTGTGGTATGATTTGAGCCTGTTCAAAAAGGAAAAGCCTCATATGATTAGTAAATACTTCAACCCGTACACGGATTTCGGTTTTAAAAAACTGTTTGGCGAGGAGGCGGGCAAAGACCTATTAATTGATTTTTTAAATCAACTGTTGCCACCGCAACATCAAATTGCCACCGTGAGTTTTAAAAATCCTGAAAACATGCCGGACACCATTGATGAACGTAAATCGATTTTTGATATTTACTGCCAAAGTGTCACAGGTGAACGTTTCATTGTCGAAATGCAAAAAGCAAAAATGCAGTTTTTCAAAGACCGCTCGCTGTTTTATTCGACGTTCCCCATTCGTGACCAAGGCCAAAAAGGGGTGTGGGATTTCAAATTGCTGCCCGTTTATTTCATTGCAATTTTGGATTTTAAATACGATGAAAAAGAAGATGAGCGTAAATTTCGCCGCGATGTCTGTCTGAAAGACCAAGATGG
>JAUYEP010000047.1 GCA_030689765.1 Methylovulum sp. | reverse complement strand
GTTATACACAACTCAACGTAGGCCGGAATAAGCCAGTCCGCGCATAAGCGCAGGGCTGGCGTTTCCGGCACTTCGGGGCGGTATGACGCCGGAAACACACGCCCTCGCTGACGCTGGGCGTGCTTATTCCGGCCTACATTCTGCATCCCTTCTAAGTATGATGCCGGAAACACACGCCCTCGCTGACGCTGGGCGTGCTTATTCCGGCCTACATTCTGCATCCCTTCTTAAGGTAACTCGCAACAAATACCCCCCTTTGAAGAAGGGGGGCAGGGGGGATTTTAAGAATGGCAGTTGCACATCAAATCCCCCCTAGCCCCCCTTTTACAAAGGGGGGAATCGGATGAACGTTTGTTGTTGGTGGGTGGTTATTTTTTGCGAGTTACCTTAAATAAAAATAACCACTGTAATGCTTTGAAAAGATAGGATAAATAGGTTGCGCAGAAAATGTAACTGTTACAGCCCTCTGCTATGGTTTTCCATGCGCCTTAGAAATTCAGTCATGATGAGCCGGTATAACTCGTCACCCAGATATTTATCCTCAATGCCACTGTCGATATTCGGATTGTCATTGACTTCTATCACATAACCCTTGCCGTTTTTTTCCTTAACATCAACACCGTAAAAACCATTGCCTATGTATTGCGTTGCTTTGAGTGCGGCTTCCAGCACCGCTTTGGGGACTTCAAAGGTCGCCAGGGTTTCAAAGCCGCCGCTATCAACCCGGCTGGCGCTGTGGCGATAAATCTGCCAATGGTTTTTCACCATGTAATAACGGCAGGCGAATAACGCTTTGTTGTTAAAAATGCCGATGCGCCAGTCAAACTCGGTATAAAGAAACTCCTGAGCCAATAGCAGCGCGGATTGCTGAAACAGTTCGGCGACTTTAAGCTCAAGTTCCTGCCGGTTATTCACTTTAACAATGCCACGCGAAAACGAGCCGTCTGGGATTTTAATGACAACCGGAAAACCGGCATCGACTTCCAGTTTATCGAGATGTTCGATATTACCCCTGTGCAATAGCCAGGTTTTGGGCGAAGGTACGCGATGTGTGCGGAACAGGTCGGCAAGGTATACTTTATTGGCGCAACGCAACATGGAACTGGGGTCATCAATGACCATTAAACCCTCGGCTTCCGCCTTTTTAGCAAAGTGATAGGTGTAGTGATCAACCGCCGTAGTTTCGCGTATAAACAGGCCATCAAACTCAGGCAGGCGACCATAATCCCGCTGCGTAATAAGCTCAACATCAATACCTAATTCTGCACCCATCTTGATGAATTTTTTAAGTGCCTTACGGTTACTCGGCGGCAACTTCTCTTCGCGGTTAATCAATATCGCCAGATCGTAACGTGCCGATTTACGCGCCCGCCCTTTACGCCAGACTTTTTTGCTGAATTTATCCAGCGCCTCTGCAAAAAGTGTTTGCATCCCGTCATCCAGATCACGATGTGAAACGGCTTTTAAATCGGTGATTTCCCATTGTTGTTCAAAGCGTAGCGTGATTTCAAGAACAGGGCAGGGAAAGCGTTCAAACAGCAATCTGACCAGCCCGTGAAAAGCAGGGTCGGGTGTCGTGCCAAAATAGCTGAACAACGTGATTTCGCTAGCTTTATTCTGGCATTTAAAAGCGCGTATCAGCGGCTGGGACAAATCGTCCAACTGCAGCCGGTAAAGTGCATTTTTGCCCAGATCATTCAGCACCTTAACAGAAGGTATGACGTGATGGCTACGCGCCTCGGCCAGCAAAGAGCAATAATAACCATCGGATAGATAAGAATAACTGCTGCAAAGATTGATGATGCGGACACGTTGCTGTGGATCACCCTGCTCAGTTGCCAGATAGGTTTCAAAGGCCATGACCTGATCGCTAGGGTAATACGGATTCCAGTCGGAAAGGGTGTCAACCACCAGAAGGGTACGTGCCATTGCAGAGTGATCCTCATGTTAAAAGGGCGATAATTTTGGAGCCATAACGTTGATCCCGCTACGGCTATGGGATGGTATCAAAACCCTGACATTTTGCCACAACACATTTCATAATTGATGCCGCCCCCTACACAACGACCATATACTGGTAAGTGTTACGCTGGTTTTCTGGTAAGTTCCGCATGAACGTGATGGGCTTATCGTTTATAATCGACCACTTTTTTTAGTTTTCATCAAGCCACTTGGCATTGATAGATAGGGACACAGGCCGCCGTTATGCAAGAAATAAACCCGATTAAAAATAAAATCGCTGACCTTAAAAGCCGTGGGGACGCGCTTAGGAGGTATCTTTGACTTTGATGCCAAAAGCGAGCGCTTGGTCGAAGTATTGCGCGAGCTGGAAAACCCGAAAATCTGGGACAACCCCGAACAGGCGCAAGCGTTAGGCAAAGAGCGCGGCCAACTGGAAATTATCGTCAACACCATCCGAGATCTGGAGCAGGGACTGACAGACGCGGAAGAATTATTGATGATGGCGGTTGAAGAAGCCGATGAGGAAACTATCGAAACGGTGATTGATGATCTGGCCCATTTTGAGAAAAGGGTCGCTGACCTTGAATTCAGGCGTATGTTTTCTGGGCAAATGGATGCCAATAACGCCTTTTTGGATATTCAGTCGGGTTCCGGCGGCACCGAAGCACAAGACTGGGCATCGATGATTGAACGCATGTTTTTACGCTGGGGCGAGCGCAAAGGCTTTAAAACCGAATTGATAGAAGAATCCGACGGCGATGTCGCAGGCATTAAAAGCGCAACGATCCGTTTTGAAGGTGACTACGCGTTCGGCTGGCTGCGTACCGAAACCGGTGTGCATCGATTGGTCAGAAAATCGCCGTTCGATTCCGGCAATCGCCGTCACACCTCATTTGCCTCAGTGTTTGTTTCACCAGAAATCGACGATGATATAGCCATCGACCTCAACCCAGCCGATATACGCGTGGATGTTTATCGCGCCAGCGGCGCAGGCGGTCAGCATATCAACAAAACCGAATCCGCCGTGCGTATGACCCATAACCCGACCGGCATCGTCGTGCAATGCCAAAGCGACCGCTCGCAGCATAAAAACCGCGATACCGCGATGAAGCAACTGAAAGCGAAATTATATGAGCTTGAAATGCGCAAACGCAGTGAAACCCAGCAGGCCTTGGAAGACACCAAGTCAGATATAGGTTGGGGCAGCCAGATCCGCTCTTATGTGCTGGACCAGTCGCGGATTAAAGATTTGCGTACCGGTGTGGAAACGGGTAATACTCAGGCTGTGCTGGATGGGGATTTGGATCAGTTTATTGAGGCGAGTTTGAAGAGTGGGTTGTAGGCGGCATAGACTCTTAACCGCAGAGTGCAAATGGGGAATTCACCTCACAGGTTTGATTGGGGCATTATGACAACGAAAGAAAAAATAAAGTTGCTTGCAGATCAATATGCGGAACGCCTGAAAAAAGTGATTGATGATCGGGTTGTCGAAATGCAACTCGATGATGTTTCACATTATTTGGTTTACCGCGCTCTTGGTGTCCAAGAAGCGGAGGGCCACCTGATTGATGTCTATCAGAACAAAGGCCGATTTCTATACAAATATGCGGGCTCTTTTCTTGAGCAGGCTACAAAGCTCTGCTTTAAGGATGCCTTCCCTCATTCAGATTCATTGCGAATCCCTAATACTCATGGTCTGCGCCCAAAAACATTTGAAATTGATTGCTTGGTTGGAAAAGATGCGCTTGAAATTAAATGGAAAGATGCAACGACTGACGGGGATCACATATCCAAAGAGCATACCCGCATAAAAGTGATTTCTGATGCAGGTTACACACCCATCCGTGTCATGTTTTACTATCCTAACCGGACTCAGGCCATTCGTATTCAAGAAACGTTAAAAACACTTTATCAGGGTGTAGGTGGAGAATACTATTGCGGAGAAGCAGCATGGAACTATGTAAGTCAAAAGACCGCCATTAATCTCATGGGTATTCTCGAAGAAATTGCTGTTGAACGAACTGAGTCAGCACGATGAGCCAGATGTCCAGTGAAGTATTACTTAGCGATTCCCTTGAAGCAATGAAAAAAATGCAGAGTTCCACGATTGACATGGTGTATCTTGACCCACCATTTTTTACCAATCGACATCACTCGGCAATTAATCGGAACAGAACACAGAAATTCAGTTTTAGTGATGTTTGGAATGGGATCAGTGAGTACGCTGAATTCATGGAAGATAGGCTAAAGCAGATTCATCGGCTATTGAAGGATACTGGCTCAATATTTGTTCATTGCGACAAAAATAGTAATTTTTTGTTACGCGGTTTGTTAAATGACGTATTTGGTGAAGACCAATTCAGATCAGAAATTATTTGGACTTACCGCCGTTGGTCGAATTCCGCAAAAGGTTTGATGCCAGCGCATCAAACTATTTTCTTCTACTCCAAGACAGAACAATTCAAGTTCAACCGCATTTATTGTCCCTATTCTGAAACAACAAATGTTGATCAAATTTTGCAGCTTCGCGCTAGGGATAAATTCGGAATTTCTTCTTATGCCACTAATGAGAATGGTGAAAATGTCTATGGTGGAATAAAGAAAGGAGTTCCTCTTAGTGACGTTTGGGAAATTCCATTTCTCAATCCAAAAGCCAAAGAAAGAACGGGATATCCCACTCAGAAACCAGTCTTACTTCTTGAAAGGGTTGTAGAAATTTCTACTGAACCCGGTGATTTGGTGCTTGATCCGTTTTGTGGAAGCGGCACGACATTGGTGGCGGCAAAAATCCTTGGCAGACGTTCGATTGGTATGGATTGTTCTGAGGAAGCTGTGGATTTAGCGCAACGTAGATTAGACTCACTCGAAAAAACTGAATCGGCATTGATGAAAAAAGGACGTGCCGCTTATATCAATGTCGACAGTGAAGCATTGGCACTTTTGGGGGGCTTGGATATAGTGCCGGTTCAGCGCAATGCCGGAATTGACGCATTTTTAAAGATTTCAATTGGCAACTCACCCGTTCCAATCAGGGTTCAGCGGCAAGGTGAACATCTTTTTGACGCGGCAAACAAATTGGCTAAAGCCTCTCAATCCAAGAATGCTATACGCGCTATTTTAGTCCGAACACATGAGGATAACACCCTGTTTTCCGAGATTGTATTGCCGGAGAATATCGTGCTGGTAGATGCAACTGCATTTCAGGTTAATCAAACAATATCAAAATTGATTGCTAACTTTTTAATTGCGCATACAGCCACTGAAGAAACTTCACGCAACCATTATGAACTTTTTTAATACGAAGCAAGTTATGTCTTTGCTTTTAAAACACGGGAAAAACCATGACCACAACCGTAGTTCATATTCGTGTAGACGAACAAATAAAAAAACAAGCTACAGAAACATTGGCTACGCTAGGGCTTTCTGTGTCCGACGCCGTAAGGATAATGTTAGCTCGGGTAGTTGCTGAAAAAACCTTGCCGTTTGATGCTCGTGTGCCTAATGCTGAAACCAAGGCTGCTTTGGAGGCATGCCGACGTGGAGAGCTTGTTAGCTTTAATACTATTGAAGACCTGATGGCTGATCTTAATGCGGAGGATTGATCGTCAATCTGCGTTTCGGCAAGATTTTAAACGGGAAAAACTGTCTGGGCGATACAAGAATTTCGATAAAATAACCGTTGATATTTTAACCTTGCTTGCCTCGGATGAACTGTTGCCGGAGCGATACTGTGATCATTCATTAACAGGAAGTTGGGCTGGATTTCGGGAATGCCATATTAAACCGGATTTGCTGCTGATCTATGAAAAGCCGGATGCCCATACGCTAGTGCTAGCGAGGCTTGGTTCGCATAGCGATTTATTTGGGTGAATTTTTTTGTTGCCATGCCCCTGCGCGGAATGAGAAACAGCTGTTTTTTAATTCTATAATTTCGATAGCTAAAAACCATGTCACAAACACAACAATATGAGCATGAAAAAATCAAACCATACCGCAAAAAAAAAGCTGTCTTGCCTAGAAAAAACAGTGCGATAGATAACACCTTGCCTTACTAAACAAACCTATGATATTAAAAGACAACGATAACCGCCATTTTCACCGCATCTTTTATAAATCGGATGCTACCTTAAACAGCCAGGACAAAACATGGCCTTGTGACATAGTCGATTTATCAATAAAAGGCTGTTTGTTACGTTTTGAACGTCCCTGGCAAGAAGACCCAGAGAAAATGTACACCCTGATGTTACCGCTATCTGAAGATGTCCATATCAGCATGGCGCTTGCTGTTTCCCATGTTGTCGGCAACACGGTCGGCTTTAAATGTGAACATATTGACCTCGAAAGCATCTCAAATTTACGTCGCTTGGTGGAACTCAACTTGGGTGACAGCGACTTACTGGAGCGGGATTTAATCGCGTTATGCGGGTTGTGATTTTACCTTGCAAATCCCCCCTACCCCCCTTTTTCAAAAGGGGGGGACTGAACGGATACCTTTATTTTAGCCACCCTTAAATTATCAACACACCATGTCAGACTTACGCCAATCAGACCTGCACCAGGACGAACAAGAACAAATCAAACAACGCCGCAGTAAACTTAATGAGTTGCGCGAACAAGCCATTGCTTTTCCCACCGATTTTCGCCGCGATGTTATAGCGGGTGAATTGCTTGCCGAATATGGCGATAAATCGAAAGAAGCTTTGGAAACGCAGCCGTTGCGCGTCAAACTAGCGGGCCGCATCATGACCCGCCGCGTCATGGGCAAAGCCAGTTTCTGCCATATCCAGGATATGTCCGGCAAAATTCAGCTTTATGTGACCCGTGATGCGTTGCCGGAAGGCGTGTATAACGAGCAATTTAAAAAATGGGACATCGGCGACATTATCGGTGCCGAAGGGGTGCTGTTTAAAACCCAGACCGATGAATTGAGCGTTAAGGTTGACAGCATCCGCTTGCTGACCAAAGCGTTACGTCCGTTACCGGAAAAATTTCACGGTATTGCCGACCAGGAAATCAAATACCGGCAACGTTACCTGGATTTGATTATGAGCCAGGAATCACGCAACACTTTTTTGATACGCTCAAAAATCGTGGCGTATATCCGCCAGTTTTTGATTGAACGCCAATTCCTGGAGGTGGAAACGCCGATGATGCAAGTGATACCAGGGGGCGCGACGGCCCGCCCTTTCACCACCTATCATAACGCGCTGGATATGGATATGTTTTTGCGGATTGCCCCGGAGCTGTATTTAAAACGCCTGGTAGTTGGTGGTTTTGAGCGCGTGTTTGAAATCAACCGCAATTTCCGCAACGAAGGCTTATCGACCCGCCATAACCCTGAATTCACGATGCTGGAGTTTTATCAGGCATACGCTGAATATCATGACTTGATGGACTTGACGGAAACGATGTTGCGGGGGATTGCTGAAGAAGTCGTCGGTCACACCGTCATCAACTACCAGGGCGAACACTACGATTTTGGCAAACCGTTCGAACGCATGACGGTCGTGGAATCTATCCTGCATTTTAATCCTGAATTGACCATAACAGACCTTGCCACGCGAACAGCTGCGGTTAAAGTCGCTGAAAACCTGCGGCTTCCGGTCAAGGAGGGTTATGGCCTAGGTAAAATCCAGATTGAAATCTTTGAAAAAACCGTTGAAAGCCGCTTGATGCAGCCCACCTTTATTACTGCGTATCCGGTGGAAGTGTCGCCACTGGCAAGACGCAATGATACCGATCCGCATGTCACCGACCGTTTTGAATTCTTCGTCGGCGGACGCGAAATTGCCAATGGTTTCACCGAGTTGAACGATGCAGAAGATCAGGCGGCACGTTTCCAAAAACAGGTGGAGGAAAAAGAAGCGGGTGATGATGAAGCCATGCACTTTGATGCCGATTACATCACCGCGCTGGAACATGGGATGCCGCCGACCGCAGGCGAAGGCATCGGCATTGATAGGCTGGTGATGTTATTCACCGATGCGCCGTCTATCCGTGATGTTTTATTGTTTCCACACATGAGACCCAAACTGTAACTTGACAAGGCTATTGCTTGCTTAACGCAGTAAAACGGGCGTAAGTATTCACTTCCCCCTTTGAAAAAGGGGGATCGAGGGGGCGGAGGGGGCGTATCTAATAAAATCTCCCCTAACCCCTCTTTTTCAAAGGGGGAACTGAATAAGTACAAACGGGCAAACCGGCTGAACTTTTTCGTTGACTCCCGATAGTATTCGGGAGTATTCAAATAATATTAATAGGCGAGGCATGATGTTATGGATAAGCAAAAAAATGAGGTTATTCAATTTATTGTGTCATTACTGAACAATATTTTTACGCATCTTAAAAATGCGCTTACGGCATTGTCCAGTTACTTTACTAGACAAGATCCTGAGCGTGAACTCAATAAACCGCAGGATGGCAAGCCGCCGAGGCAATGGCAATTTGGTCGGATCGCTTTATTTGCACTGTTGTTAATCATGCTATTGTCGCTATTGGACACAGCACATGACCTGCAGGGTGATGAAATTCCCTACAGCCAGTTTCTTAACGATGTAAAGACTGCAAAAATTGACAAGGCCGTGGTCACTGAACGCTATATTAGCGGTACGCTAAAGGCTGAATCGACTGATAAAGAGGGGCAGCATTTTACAACAGTGCCGCTGTGGCAAAACGACCTGGCTGAAATGTTGCAGGAAAATAAGGTTGAGTATGTCGTCAGAAGCGGGGACAACTGGCTCAGTACCCTGATATTTAGCTGGATTGTCCCCATTTTGATTTTTGTAGGCATCTGGTCATGGATTATGAGCCGCACGGCGGGTATGCAGCGCGGTTTTTTAAACTTGGGCAACAAAGCCCATATCCATCCCGATTCCCTGCCCAAGATTACTTTTGATGATGTGGCGGGTGCCGATAGCGCCAAACAAGAACTCAAAGAATCCATCGATTTTTTAAAAGAGCCGGAAAAAATCCAGAAATTGGGCGGGCACATGCCCAAAGGCGTGCTCTTGGTTGGCCCGCCAGGAACTGGAAAAACCTTGCTGGCCCGCGCGGTTTCCGGTGAAGCCGCCGTGCCTTTTTTCAACATTAGTGGCTCAGAGTTTATTGAGCTATTTGTCGGTATCGGCGCGGCACGGGTACGCGAGCTGTTTGAGCAGGCCAGAAATAAAGCCCCTTGCATCATTTTTATTGATGAACTGGATGCCATCGGCCGTGCGCGTGGCGGGCCGGTCATGATGGGCGGTCATGATGAGCGTGAACAGACCTTGAACCAACTGCTGACCGAAATGGACGGTTTTGACACCTCGGTTGGTGTTGTCGTCATGGCGGCGACTAACCGGCCTGAAATTCTCGATAAGGCGTTGCTGCGGGCGGGCCGTTTCGACCGTCAGATCGTCGTCGATAAGCCGGATTTGCAAGACCGTATCGAGATCCTTAAATTGCACACTAAACCGATGACCTTGGCAGAAGACATCGACATCAACGTGATTGCCAGACGCACACCCGGGCTGGTTGGCGCCGATCTTGCCAATATCGCCAATGAAGCGGCGATTATAGCGACGCGGTTAAGCCACGATAAAATCGGGATGGATGATTTTGAAGCGGCGATTGACCGGATTATGGCTGGCCCTGAAAAGAAAAACCGCGCCTTAAATTCCGAAGAAAAACGCCGGGTGGCTTATCATGAAGCAGGGCATGCGCTGGTTGCCGAGCATGTTCCTACCGGTCAGCCAGTGCATAAGATTTCTATTATTCCGCGTGGCGTGTCGTCATTGGGTTTTACACTGCAATTACCGGTTGAAGAAAAGTTTTTATCCACAGAATTTGAACTTAAAGACCAGATAGCCATTTTACTGGGCGGGCGCATTGCTGAAGAGATCGTCTTGGGTAGTGTTTCAACCGGTGCGCAAAATGACCTGGAAAAAGCCAGTGAAATTGCCCGCAATATGGTATGCAGCTTAGGGATGAGCAAAAAAATGGGCGCCTTGACTTACGGCAAACGCCAACAGCTTCAGTTTCTTGACACCGAAGTCTCTGAATACCGCAATTACAGCGATGCAACCGCCCGTCTTATTGATACTGAAATCATCGCGTTAATTGAAGACGCCGAGACACGCGCCCGTGAAATCATTACTGCAAACCGTCCGGCGCTGGAAAAACTGGCGCTTGTGCTTCAGGAAAAAGAAGTGATTAACCGCGAAGACATGAAGGCATTATTTGCGGGCGAGTAGCACTTTTGTAAGTCTATTCATGCTAGAGCCGTAGGGCGTTTTCGCCGCCAGGCAAAACGCCATGAGTCACTCCGAATGGCGGATTGCCTGGCGGCGAATCCACCCTACGGCGCTTACCGGCCTAAAGATTTATTCCATATTAGCGTGTCGTGAGCGCATTTCTTCTTCAGCAATACCTTTTTCGTGGATGATATGCGAAATCAAGGCTTCTAGGAAGAACAGCGTAGACAACTCAAAAACCGTACCCATCGGCATACCATGCACTTTGCCGTATTGTTCAGGCACACCCATCTGGAATACGCCATTTGCCATATCGCCGATGGTTGATTGGGCTTTTGCCGTAATCAACAAAATATCAGCGCCTATCTCCCTGGCTTTTTTGGTGAAGGCGACCAATTGCTCTGTTTCGCCAGAACCCGAAATAATAATCAGCAAATCGCCGCGTTTAATGCTGGGCGTGACAATTTCACCGACCACATTGACATCGTAACCGCTGTGCATCAAGCGCATTGCAAAGAACTTGCTAATCAATCCGGAACGGCCCGCGCCAGAAACAAAGATACGGGATGCCCTATCCAGCATACGCGTCAATCTTGCTGCATTCGAGTCTTCTGTTGCGCTCAGGATTGACCCTATTTTATCAATGACCATTTGCTGATGCGTCACTTTGCCGTCAGCCGCATCACGAATGATACGCGCAGCTTCGGCAGGTGATGCCGCGCCGTAGATTGCCGCGCCAACGACAATAATGTCAGCGCCTGATTCAACGACCTGCCTGACGGTCGATTGCTTGATGCCACCTGCCACTGATAATCTGACCTTTAAGCCTAACGACGCAATAGCCTCCAAATCGGCAAACGGCGTTTGCCCTGCCGCTTGGGCATCAAGCCCCGTGTGTACGCCGATAATATTTGCACCCAGCTCAACCGCCACTTTCGCACAAGCCAGTTTGTCAGGCACATTGATCAAATCGATTTGAGCCTCCGCCTGATGCGCCTTGGCGGCTTTAATGACACCGGCAATCGTTGCCATACCCGATACACCCAGCACGGTGCAGATGTCGGCGCCCGCCGCATAAAAAGGCGCCGCTTCATATTCGCCGGCATCCATTGTTTTAAGGTCGACTAAAATCAGCTTGTTGGGGAATCTTGCCCTCAGTTCCTTGACCAGTCCGGCACCGTTATGTTTGATACACGGTGTGCCGATTTCAAAAATATCGATATAAGGCGCTGTTTGTTCAGCAAGGCTTATGGTTTGGTTAAAATCTAAAGAATCCAGTGCCAATTGTATTAATGGTCTAGCCATGTTGTACGCTCCTGTTAATTATAGTTATGATCCTCGGAGGCAAACTCTAAAACAGGACTGTGCAGATGTCAAACCCCTGAAAAGCGCCGTAGGGCGGATTCGCCGCCAGGCAATCCGCCATTTTGGTTAGCACCGATGGCGGTTTGCTGTCGCGAAACCGCCTTACAGCTTTGAATCCGCCGAAATTTTTAAATATGCCCACTGACCCAGCCCATAATTTCGCTGGCACTCATCAAGCCAGCCTTGCGGCTAATCTCGCGGTCGCCTTTAAAAATGATCAGTGTTGGGGTGCCGTTAATTTGATAACGGACGGCAAGCGTCCGTTCCTGTCCAGCATTTACTTTAGCCAAGCGTACCCACGGTTCCAGACGAACGGTTGCCAAGGTAAAAGCGGGCTCCATTATCTTGCAGGATTCGCACGAGGGCGACCAAAAATAAACGACGACTGGAATGTCATTGTTTGATAGGTAGAACTGAAAATTTCTGGCGTTTAGTTTCGATGGACGTTGTGTAAATA
>JAUYEP010000039.1 GCA_030689765.1 Methylovulum sp. | reverse complement strand
CCGTTAAAAAAAGGCCGTTAGGATTATTAAAAGACAAAGTGGCTGGATTGAGCTTAAACCGTATTCAAGTTTGCAATCAGAACTTATCAGCTTGGCGGGGGCGCTTAAAGGGACTGATTTAATCATTGAAAATCAGGGTGATACTTTATTCCGCTTGTCGATAGTCCCTGATATGGTTTATTTTGATGAAAGGCTGTTTTCGTTTGCCGTCAAACTTACCGATCTGAATGGCGTTCAAACAAAAATTCCAGTGACTCTTCATAGGGCATCTTTTGAAACAGCTTTGGGCAAGGTTAAAGACAAAGCCGAAACATTCAAACTCACCCTGGAATTTGCACATAAACTGCAATCTTTATCTATTCACCAATTTTCTACAGATAATGAGGACGCTGTAAAAATCGAAGATACCTATAAAAAAGGGCTGCACAAGGAACCCAGGTTTTTAGCGTTAGGCTTGAGAAGTTTAGTGCGCCGTGAAGTGGGTATCATAAAATTTGTTTTGCGTTATACAAGCCCTTAAGCAACGCTAAAACGCCATTGATAACAAACAAAAGCTCCACTCCCATTTCACACCGAGCACCTTCTCAGGCCTTCCGGCGTTATCTGCGCCTGGTTGGTACACAAGTGCGAACCCTACGACGGATCGATTTGACGTTTAGCCCAAAGCCTCATAAACATCGCGGGTAAAACGCGGCGAGCAAACGGCCAAAAATACCAAATCGTCTGTACCGGTATTGGTAATCCGCTGCGGGCACTGCGGCGGTATGATCACGACATCGCCAATCGATAAGGCTTGCGGCGGAAGATCGCCGATTTCAACGGTTGCACTACCCGCCAGCATGACATAACGCTCAACGACCCCGTTTAATCGATGCCATTGCGTTGTCACACCCGGCTTAACACGCGCCCTGGCTATGGATACCTCGGGATCAACCGGTGTATTGGACAATTCCAAGATAAAGCAGCCTTCGTCAAAATAATATTCATCGGCTTCGTTGGCTTTCAAAATGTACATGATTTATCTCTCAGACTCTTTTTTCGCAACCTTATCGCGCAAATAAACCGGCATCGCCAACTCTACGGGTACGGCTGAACCTTCGGTAAAACCTAACTCGCCTAAACGGGCAATTGCCCTGGCCCTAGGCAACATGCCCGTTTCATAACCACTGACCCGATCTGCCAATCGCGCCATTAACTCGTCACGGTAAACGCCCCAACCTGAACCCAAACCTACACCGGAAAGGTCAGGGCAAACAATTTGTGTCGCTGGACTTAGCGCTTCTTCACCGATTAATTGCGCAAAACCCTGGTTATCGCGCCGATAAACCCCCCAATAAATTTCACCCATACGCGCATCCATTGCGACAAAAGCGACCTGGCTATCCTGGTGATCAAAATAATCCTGAGCAATTGCCCGCAGGGTAGACACCGGAACGACCTGCAAATCCAGACCGAAGGCGATACCTTGTATTACGCCGGTGGCTATGCGCACGCCGGTAAACGATCCTGGGCCGCAGCCGAATGCCAGGCCGTCCAGGTCGCCTGGGCTTAATCCTGCATCGGTCATTAAAGCGTCGATCATCGGTAAAATCAGTTTGGTGTGAGTGTTACCCGCCACGGCATAGCGCTCGGTGATAATACCGTTTATCGCCAAGGCCGCCGAACAGGCTTCGGTAGCCGTTTCTACCGCCAATAATTTCATTGTTGTGTTCCATCAGAATCATTCTGAAGCCGGTTTAAAAAGAAAGCCCGCACATCCGCCAGTTCACGGGTACGCTTCATCGGCGGCACACTGTCTAAAAATAGCTGCCCATAGGCACGTTTTAGCAAACGCGGGTCGCAGACCATCAACACGCCGCTGTCGGTTTCATCACGGATCAGACGGCCTATGCCTTGCCGTAACGCGATAACCGCTGCGG
>JAUYEP010000030.1 GCA_030689765.1 Methylovulum sp. | reverse complement strand
GCGGCTATGCAATCCTTGCATTTGTTCTTCAATTTCTTTCGAATAGGGTTCAATCATTTTCGGGCTTAGACAGTCTTATTTTTGGCTAAATTTATCTCAGCAATCGCCTTAGTGTCGAAATTAATTTATGCTCATTCCTTAACATGTTAAAAACACCATTTTGTGTTGGTGTGTGTTGGATTCGTGATTATTTTAGGTTAGGCAGGCTGCTGAAATTGACACCTACCAAGGCTGGAAAATTATACCCGTTATGAATAATCCGTGTTTTTTTCGGGATTATGTTGCATTTATTTGCCGATAAAGCGGGGCAATTTAAAAGGTAAGTTGGTAGCGCTGTTTGCGACAACACTATCTGCCCGATAAAAAGTGACCTATATTCTCTTTTAACTTAACACAGGATAGCCGAAAAGTTAAACTGTACTACCTACTTAAGCAGGGAAAGTTTAAGGGGGGGTTAATATCCAAAGGGCACAAAAGCCGTTCGTGGTGAGCCACTAAAAATAGCCGTTACATTTACCTAGGGTCTGATATGCGTCAATTTATATTGTTATTAAGTTTTTTGCTCATACCGCTATTGGCTGTTGCCAATGAGGGGGGGGGCGGATCAGGGGCCCAGTATATTGAAATAGGGCCAAAGCTTATCGTCAATTTGGCGAACGCCAAGCAACTGATGAAAATTAACCCACAATTAATGGTTGAGGGGGAGGCCGCTGAACAAATAAAAAGAAATATGCCTGCATTGAAAAATGCACTGATTATGCTGTTTAGCGGCAGAAAAGCTGAAGAACTGGCAACTGCAGGGCAACGTGAAGCGTTACGGAAAGAAACTGCTGAAGTGATAATAAAAACGTTAGATAAGTATGGGTCTAGCGAGGGTTTTAAAGACGTGTTTTTTTCCGATTTCAGGATCAATTAAGACTTGTAAGGATCTGGCATTCCAAGCTTTTTATGTAGCCTGTCGGGTTAGCATAGGAGACTGTGAAAGAATTAAATATTTTGGGCACAAACCTAAGTTTGTGCCCAAGCTACCCTATAAAAATCAATAGCCTGCAAAAATACATATACGGGCTTTTTGCAATATTTTCACAATCTCGTGGCGAAACCCGACACATCAGCTTAATCAATTGGCTTTTTTCTCGCTTTCGAGCGCTTCAACCAATTCCTTTGCTGGCAGATAACCAGGGTAGATATTGCCTTTTTCCGTGACTATCATTGGTGTGCCCTTCACGCCGAAATCCTCGCCCAATTGCATGTGTCCGTCAACTGGGTTATCACAGGTTTTAGCGGCTACTTTTTGATCTTTTTTTGCGGCAGTCAACGCCGCATTGCGGTCATCAGCACACCAGACCGACACGGCCTTGTTGTAAGACTCCGAGCCTTTTCCTGCGCGTGGGAAAAACAGATACTGTATTGTTATCCCTTCTGCCATGTACTGATCAATCTCTGAATGCAATTTACGGCAATAGCCGCAATCGATGTCGGTAAAGATAGAAACGGTATATTTCTTTATTTTCGGTTTAAAGATAATCATTTTGTTCTGGCCGATTTTTTCAAGCGCACTGAGCCGTGTCGCCGCTAATTTTTTTTCTGTCAAATCGGTGCGTGTCTGAATATCAATGAGGCGGCCTTGAAGCAAATATTTGCCGTTTTCAGAAGCATAAAGAATGGTGGAACCTACCGTCACTTCATAAAGGCCGCTAACTTCAGAAGGTTTGACCGCTTCAATTTTTACCTCAGGCATAGATTTTGCCATGGCTTGTCTGACGGCAGACTCATCAGCATCAGCAACAGATAACGTCAAACCCAATACGGATAATGTGGCACAACTGATTATTTTTTTCATGGTGTTCTCATTTTTGATTTAAATTAAGGTAACCCGCAATAAATAAACCGCCACAGATTCACAGCACAACCTAATATAATCAGCGAATCTGTGGCGGTTTATTTTTTGCGGGTTAATTGACAATATTTATTGGAATAATCGCTGCACGTCTAAAAACATGGCCAATGTCATCAATGTTATCAGCAAGGCAACGCCTATCTGTTGGAACATAAGCTGTATCTTTTCTGAAACAGGGCTGCCTTTGATGCCTTCTATCGCAAAAAACAGTAAATGACCGCCGTCCAAAACGGGTACCGGCAATAAATTTAACACGCCTAAACTGACGCTGACTAGCCCCATAAATTTTATGAAATGCACCAATCCCATATTCGCAGATTGTCCCGCATACTGGGCAATACTTATTGGGCCGCTCAGGTTTTCTACAGACGCTTTGCCGACCAGCATTTTCCCCATCATTTTCAAGGTAGTCCAAGAATAAAAATAGGTTGTTTCAAATGCGGCTGGAATGGCGTCCCAAGGTGATAACGAATATTCAACCATCATTGACTTCATCAGATCATCAGGCACATAAACTGCTGCGCCAATTTTGCCTTCTGTCCGCTGTCCGACTTTTACTGGCTTAGGCGTTATGGTCAATGGCATCTGTACGCCATCACGTTCAACCGTCAGTTTTATAGCCGTATCAGGCTGTTTTTTTACCGTATCAACCCATTGCATCCAGTCACTTATGGCATTGCCGTCCGCGCTGACAATCAAGTCGCCTTTCTTTAAGCCGGCGGCTAATGCCGCACTGTCAGGCAATACTTGCCCAATAACCGGTTTTAATTTGGGCGACCAAGGCTTAAAACCTAAATGCTGGTAAAGTGCTTCAGGATTTTCAGTATCACTTTCCGTAAGTTTCAAGATTTTGAGTTGCGGCTGGTCATCACGGTTTTTCACGTTGACATTAATTTCCTGGCGACCGTCCAGTGCCGACGCAATGATGACACTGAGGGCTTCCGTCCAAGTCGGTGTCACTTTGTCATTAACTGACAGGATTTCATCGCCTTCAGTAAAGCCTGCGCCTGCTGCCAGCGTGCCTTGTTCAATTGCGCCAAGCATCGGTTTTATGCCGGTCTCGCCAATAACCAGGACACTCCAGAATAAAGCGACAGCCAGTATCAGGTTAAATAAAGGCCCTGCGGCAACGATGGCGGCCCTGGCCCGTAGCGGTTGCCGGTTAAACGCGAAGGCTAAGTCTTCCGGGCTGACTTCACCTTCGCGCTCATCCACCATCTTGACATAACCACCGAGAGGGATAGCGGATAAAACATATTCGGTCGCGTCCGGTTTTTTTTGATAAGACCATAATACCTTGCCAAAACCGACGGAAAACCGGAGCACTTTCACGCCTGCTTTACGGGCTACCCAAAAATGTCCGAATTCATGGATGGATACCAGGATGCCAATGGTGATGATGAAATAAAATAAGGTGTGTAAGGTTTCCATTAGCGCTTAAGCCCTGCGGCTATTTGTTTAGATGCCATTCTGGCCTGCTGGTCGGTCTCTAAAATAACAGCCAGACTGTCCGCAGGTTTAACTTCAAATGCTTGCATACAGCGTTCGATAATAACGGGGATATCGGTAAAGCGTATCTGTCCGTTCAAGAAGGCATCGACCGCTATTTCATTGGCTGCATTTAATAGGGTGGGCAATGTGCCGCCGGTATTAATGGCTTCATAGGCCAAGCGCAAACAAGGAAAGCGTTCCAGGTCAGGCGCTTCAAAATCCATACGGGCAATAGCAAAAATATCCAGCGGCTGTGCGCCAGAATCAAAGCGTTCCGGCCAAGCCAGCGAATAAGCAATCGGTATGCGCATATCAGGGTTGCCCATTTGGGCAAGCACCGTCCCGTCCACATAATCGACCATTGAATGGATGACGCTTTGTGGATGAATGACAATCTGTATCTGCTCTGGTTCCATATTAAATAACAGGCAGGCTTCAATCATTTCCAGGCCTTTATTCATCATCGTGGCGGAGTCGACGGAGATTTTTTTACCCATGTCCCAGTTGGGATGGGCAACGGCTTGTGCCGGTGTGACGCTGGCCAATTGCTCTAATGGCGTTTGCCGAAAGGGGCCGCCTGATGCGGTAAGTAAAATCCGTCGGACTTGTTTTGCCTGCATGCCGGTTTTGTAGCCTGCCGGCATACATTGAAAAATGGCGTTATGTTCACTGTCGATAGGAAGCAATTGCGCACCGGATTCGGTGACGGCCTGCATGAAAATGTCGCCTGACATCACCAACGCTTCTTTATTGGCCAATAACACCGTTTTACCGGCTTTTGCCGCTGCCAAGCTAGGCAGCAAGCCTGCCGCACCGACAATGGCAGCCATTACTGAATCGACTTGACCGAGCGTTGCAACGTATTCTAGCGCCTTAACGCCCGACAATATTTGTAAACCAGAGATTGGTGAGGATTTAAGCTTTTCTTCAAATTCTTGCGCTTTGCCTTCATCAACAACAACGGCAAACTCGGGGCGATGCGCCAGACATTGCCCGTACAAAGCGTCAATATTGGTATTAGCCGTTAATGCAATCACTTTGTAGTGTTCTGGATGTCTTGCGACGACATCCAGGGTGCTTACGCCAATTGACCCTGTCGCGCCGAGTATGCAGATACCTTTCATTCAACTGCCCTTCTGATTAGAAATACACCCGCATAAAAAAACGGTGCAGCTGCGACGATACTGTCAATCCGGTCAAGTATGCCACCGTGTCCAGGCAATAGTGAGCCGCTATCTTTGACGCCACGTTGGCGTTTGACCACGCTGAAAAACAGATCGCCATAAATCGAGATTAATACGGTCAATGCCGACAACAAAACGAAATCAAAAGCGGTTTCATATTGCGACACGCCATAAGTGACTTCTGCGCCGTAAGCGACTTTTAAAAATATATTCAGGCCTATCGCACATACCACACTAGCCGCTAATGCCGCATACATGCCCTGTACTGTCTTACCCGGACTGATTTCAGGTGACAATTTGACCGTGCCCCATTTTGTACCGACAAAGTATGCCGAAACATCTGCAGTCCAAATCAACAATAATAGATACATTGTCATTTCGATGCCATAAAAGGCCCTTAAACGGGATAGGAACATCCATGTTGCGAACAGCACAAACCAGCCGATAAATAATTTATATCGGGGTTTTACTTCCATTTTCACAATACCTGCCGGTGTTTTTCTGATGATTAGCATCATCATAAGCCAGAAAAGCACGGGAGCGATAACCAGCCATTCCAAGGCTTCTGAATAGGACCTTACCTCTGTCCAGTCAAAGCTTAAGGCGATCAATTCGAGAAATTGCGTCCAGAAATGAATGCCCAACATGGGTAACACGAACAACAACAAGAAAAGCCCACGCTTAAGCAGCGAGTCAATGCCTGCAAGATAACTCCATTCCCAGGCCGCTAAAAGCGTAATAAGCCCCAAAACCAATGAAAAATACTCGATGGATAACTGGAATACTGCCAGTGCAATCAGGGAGGCCAGAATTGATGCTGTTATAATTCGCTGTAGTAACATTTTTGTAAAGGATGAAGGTTATAGAGTGATGGGTTTATTAAGCATTTGTTCGCCCGTATGGCCAAACCGGCGCTGCCTGCCCTTAAAACTTTCGATAGCCAGTGCAAGGGCGTCTTGATCAAAATCCGGCCAGAGTATCGGCGTGAAATACAGTTCCGTATAGGCGAGCTGCCATAGCATAAAATTACTGACCCGCTGTTCGCCGCCCGTTCGGATAAATAAATCAGGGTCGGGCAGGTCGGTGGTAGATAGGTGTTGATTAATTAACTGGTTGTTGATGGTCGGATTTTCCAGCTCTCCAGCCGTAATTTTATCGAACACTTTCTGGAAAGCCTGGCACATATCCCAATGGCCGCCATAATTAACGGCAACGACTAAGGTTAGCGCATCATTAGTTTGTGTTTGTTGCTCACCCTCGGCCATCTTAGCCTGCAATTGGCTGGATAGCGCACTTCTGTCGCCGATAAAACGCAAGCGGATATTATTACGGTCCAGTTTGTTGATTTCCCGTTGCAAGGTTGCCATAAACAGCCCCATCAGCAATGAAACTTCATCTTCAGGCCGTCGCCAGTTTTCGCTGCTAAATGCAAATAAGGTCAATACTTCAATTTTTTGTTCAGCGCAAAACTCAACAATTTTTCTGACGGCTTTGACTCCGGCCTGATGGCCAAAAGCACGCGGCATAAACCGTTTTTGTGCCCAACGGCCATTACCATCCATGATAATGGCGATATGGCGTGGATTAGCCGGCTCCACGCAGTCAGTAGCATTGCTGGGCATGGTCAAGACTCGCTAAAGCTACGAATTATATTGATAATAAATCCGCCTCTTTTGCTTCCAGCAATTTTTCGACATCTTTAACATACTGGTCGGTCAGTTTTTGGATTTTTTCTTCGGCGACACGGGCTTCGTCTTCTGAAATAAGTTTTTCCTTTAGGCTTTCCTTTATTTCTGAATTGGCATCGCGGCGAATATTCCGAATCGCAACACGACCATTTTCTGCTTCCTGCTTAACAACTTTGACCAGGCTACGGCGGCGTTCTTCTGTCAACGCTGGCAATGGCACACGGATAACCATCCCGTTGGTTGCCGGATTCAGGCCAAGATCTGATTTCATAATCGCTTTTTCAATGGCCTGCACCATGCCTTTTTCCCACGGGGAGATTGTTAACGTACGGGAGTCTTCAACTGCAATATTGGCAACTTGCGAAAGGGACGATTCCGTACCGTAATAACTGACCGTGATTTGATCCAATAAGCTAGGATGGGCCCTTCCTGTCCTTATTTTTGAGAACTCATGTTTCAAAGCGTCTATGCTTTTGCCCATGCGGGTCGCTGCATTTTGTTGAATATCATTAATCATTTGTTATTCCTAATAAATTAAGGTTTCTTATTGAATAAGGGACCCTATGTCTTCACCCATCATCAGCCTCATAATGGCGCCCTGTTCAAAAATATTCATAACGCGCATCGGCATGTCATTTTCTTTACATAAAACCAGCGCTGTGGTGTCCATGACATTAAGGCGCTGATCCAAGGCCTCATCATACGTTAATCGTGAATAAAACCTGGCATCCTTGACTTTTTCAGGATCGGCGGAATAAACGCCTTTAACTTTAGTCGCTTTGATCATCAGTTCAGCGTTTATTTCGATGGCCCTAAGGCTGGCGGCAGAATCGGTGGTAAAAAAGGGATTTCCGGTACCTGCGGCAAAGATGACCACACGCCCTTTTTCCAAATGCCTGACTGCCCTGCGGCGGATATAATCCTCGCAAACCTGGTTGATTTTCAGCGCCGACATTACCCGCACGGGCTGCCCCAAATGCTCGATAGCATCCTGCATAGCCAAGGCGTTAATTACCGTCGCCAACATGCCCATCTGATCGCCCGTTACCCGATCCAGGCCTTCCGAGGCTTTTTGGGCGCCGCGCAAGATATTGCCGCCGCCAATAACTAAACCAATTTGTACTCCGTGATCACATAATTCTTTAATTTCGGTAGCCAGCCGCTTAACAATATCGGCGTCAATACTGCCGCCGGCATCACTCATTAACGCTTCACCACTTAATTTAAGTAAAATTCTTTGGCAAATTAATTTAGTCATAAAAAGTCCGTCATCGTTTTATCTTAGGGTCAGGATTATTGATTACAACAGGCCTCGGCTTCTGTCAATTGCCTCTAACTTGCGCCATGACTTCTTCGGCAAAGTTTTCCTCTTTCTTTTCTATGCCTTCGCCGACTTCGAAACGGCTGAAACGAATGACGCGGTTACCTTTCGATGCTGCCAATTTTCCGACAGTAATTTTGTCGTCCTTAATGAATGGTTGCCCCAACAAAGTCACTTCAGCGAGGAATTTGCTGACACGACCTAAGACCATTTTTTCGATAATGTCTGCTGGCTTGCCACTTTCTGCGGCTTGGGCTGCGAAAATCTCTTTTTCTTTCTCGATAGTTTCTGGCGATACCTGGTCTTCTGAGACGCAGACAGGCTTGCTTGCGGCAATGTGCATGGCGACATCTTTACCTAGCTCAACGTCTGCCACAGCTAACTCGACAATGACACCGATTTTATTGCCGTGCAAATAACAGGCTGTGCCGCCTTCTGGCGTGTGGTATTTTTCAAAGCGCCGGATAGTAATATTTTCGCCCAGTTTGGAAATGAGGCCGCGGCGCATTTCATCAACAGTGATGCCATCTTCCAGCGGCATCGCCAATAGCTGCTCTTCGGTCTCAATATCCGCATTCAATAACGCAACACTTACGCTTTTGACAAAATTAACGAAATCATCGGCTTTAGCGACAAAATCAGTTTCGCAGTTGATGTCAACAATGGCGACCGCTTTGCCATTATCGCTAACCTGTACACCGATGATGCCTTCAGCGGCAATGCGGCCTGATTTTTTATCGGCTTTCGCCAAGCCGGCTTTGCGCATATTTTCAATGGCCAGTTCCATATCGCCTTCCGCTTCAACCAGGGCCTTTTTACATTCCATCATGCCAGAGGCTGTCCTTTCGCGTAACTCTTTAACCATTCCCGCACTAATAGTCATACTCATTGTTTGTTTTCCTCGTCTGATTCCTGAAAAATTATGGTCACTATAAAAACGCCCCCGTGAGGAGGCGTTTTTTGAGTCTATCCTGTTTGTTTCTTACCGGTTCATCTGTAAGAAACGCATTTATAACTATTCTTCTGTCACTATTGCTTCTTCAACAAAATCATCTTCACCTGATTTTGCTGATAATCCTAAGGTGGCTGCTTTAGCTTCCATTACGGCTGCACAGACACTTTCGCAGTAAAGCTTAACGGCGCGGATCGAGTCGTCATTGCCCGGAATAACGTAGTCAATTTGTTCTGGTGAATTGTTAGAGTCAACAATGCCGACCACTGGAATACCTAATTTTTTAGCTTCACTGATGGCGTTCTTTTCATAGCCGACATCCAAAATGAAGATGACATCAGGAATGCCTTTCATGTCTTTAATGCCGCCCAAGCTGCGCTCCAGTTTTTCCAGTTCACGTTCCATACCCAAGGCTTCTTTTTTTGCGAAACGCTGGTACAGCGTGCCGTCGGCCTTCATGGCTTCCAATTCTTTTAGGCGGTTAATTGATTTTTTGATGGTCTTGAAGTTGGTCATCATGCCGCCCAACCAACGGTGATTGACATAAGGCATGCCACAACGGGCCGCTTCTTCTGCAACGACTTTGCGCGCCGCTTTTTTGGTGCCGACAAACAGGATGGTGCCTTTGTTTGCGGCCATTTGACCCAGATAATTCATAGCGTCATTGAACAGGGGAAGCGTTTTTTCCAAATCGATGATATGGATTTTGTTACGTGCCCCGAACAGGAAGTTAGCCATTTTCGGGTTCCAATAACGGGTTTGGTGTCCAAAGTGAACACCCGCTTCAAGCATTTGACGCATAGATACTGCTGCCATTTATTTCTCCTTAAGATTTAGCCGGATCAATGTCCGAGTGGGTTACGCCGCCACTTATCCCGCTTGGTAACCGGCCACACTTTGTGTAGCCGGCACCCTACCAAACGTGACGATAAGTGTGAGTATTAGTACAAAAATGAACTTAGCTTTATACCATACAGCCTTTTTTTTTACAATAAGCCGAACTCTGTTAAACTCATAAATCACCTAAATGTAACCCATCTGAATACTAAAAAATAAGCGAACATTTCTAAAATCCATGAGCATAATTATTAAAACCGAAAGTGAAATCGAGAAAATGCGTATTGCCGGAAAATTGGCGGCCGAAGTATTGGAAATGATTGAACCTTATGTTGTGCCCGGTGTTACCACTAATGAACTCGATACGCTCTGCCATGATTATATTGTCGATGTGCAATGCGCCATTCCGGCCCCGCTTAATTATCATGGCTTCCCCAAGTCAATCTGCACATCAATAAATCAGCAAGTCTGCCATGGCATCCCCTGCGACAAAAAGCTTAAATCCGGCGATATTGTTAATATTGATATTACGGTTATTAAAAATGATTACCATGGTGACACCAGCAAAATGTTTTGCGTCGGCGAAGTCCCCCAGCATGCCAAGCGCCTGGTCACCATCACCCGGGAGGCCATGTATCACGGCATAGGACAAGTCAAGCCTGGCGCTACGCTAGGTGATATTGGCCATGCCATACAAAAACATGCGGAATCCAACCGTTACTCTGTGGTCAGGGAATTTTGCGGCCACGGCATTGGTAAAAAATTTCACGAAGAGCCACAGGTATTGCATTACGGCAAGCCCGGCACCGGCATTAAGCTCGATGCGGGCATGATCATAACCATTGAGCCGATGATTAATTTGGGCAAACGCCATGTTAAGGTGTTGCCGGATGGCTGGACTTCGGTGACCAAAGACCGGAGCCTGTCCGCCCAATGGGAACATACGATACTTGTAACGCCCAATGGCTATGACATTTTGACTTTGCGGCAGGAAGAAAGGTGATGGACTTGGACAGCATGACACCCTTTGCCGAAAAAGACGCCTTGCAACAACTTAAACAGTTGCTAAAACAAAAAGATGCGCAACTGGAACAAAAATTTGATCCGCACCGCCCGGTTTCTGATCTGCTTAAAGAACGGTCTGATTTCATTGACGGGATATTAAGCTGTTGCTGGCGGCACTTTCTTGGTAAACATGCCTTGCAGCTCAGCTTGATTGCTGTTGGCGGTTATGGCCGGCGTGAATTGTTCCCTTATTCTGATATTGATATTGTGGTGCTGCTCGATTCAGACGACACCTCGCCTTACAAGGAAGCCTTGGCCAGTTTCTCGACTTTTCTATGGGATATGGGGCTAAAGCCTGGACAGAGTGTGCGCACGATCCAAGAATGCCTGGATGCCGCCATCGATGACCAAACCATTATGACCAGCCTGATGGAAATCCGCTTAATCATCGGCTGTCCGGCACTTTATGAAGTGCTTAAGCTGCAAACGGCGCCTGATAAAATCTGGCCATCAGACCAGTTTTTTATTGCCAAAATGGAAGAACAGCGGCAACGCTATGCTAAAGCACATGACACCGCCTACAATCTTGAACCCAATATTAAAGAAGGCCCGGGTGGCTTGAGGGACATGCAGGTTATCGCCTGGGTATTTAAGCGCCACTACAATTCATCAACACTAAAGGAATTGATTAAATACGGCTTTTTGCCGGAATCTGAATATTCAGAATTGATCGCCGCGCGTGATGTGTTGTGGCGTATCCGTTATGCCCTGCACCTTTTGACTCATCGCTGTGAAGATAGGCTGATTTTTGATTACCAGCGTGATTTAGCCCGGCAGTTTGGTTTTAGCGAAGAAGAACAGCAATATAATCATGATGTTGAACAGTTCATGCAGTTTTATTTTAAAACGGTGCAAGGGTTGGGGCGCCTTAATGAGATGTTGCTGCAATTATTTAATGAACGTTTTGTTTGCGGTGAAAACGGTTGCAAGCCTGAACCAGTTTCAGACAAATTTATTGCCATCAACGGCTTTCTTGAAGCGATAGACGAACAAGTTTTTGAACGGCAACCGCTCGCATTGCTGGAGGTGTTCCTGATTCTTCAGAAAAATTCTGCGTTTAGCGGTATCAGGGCAACGACCATACGGTTAATCCGCAAAAATCTGCACCTAATTGACGACGGCTTTCGCAATAATAAAACGGCCAACCGTCTTTTTATCGAACTGCTGCGTCAACCGGGCGGCATCACCACCCAGCTTCGGCGCATGAACCGCTATGGCGTATTGGCCGCTTATCTGCCGAGCTTTGCCAATATCGTTGCGCGTATGCAATATGATTTGTTCCATATTTATACGGTGGATGAGCACACGCTGTTTGTTATCCGTAACTTGCGCCGGTTCTCGATAGATGCCCATTACGATGAACTGCCTTTCTGCAATAGCATTTTCTTGCTGATACCCAAGCCTGAATTACTCTACATTGCCGCGTTATTTCATGATATTGCCAAAGGCAGGAATGGCGATCATTCCTCAATTGGCGAAGAAATTGCGCGTCAATTTTGCATTCAGCACGACCTTTCCACACATGACACCAAACTGGTTGCATGGCTGGTGCGCAACCATCTAATCATGTCGATGACGGCGCAACGAAAAGACATTGGTGATGCGGATATTATTCACGAGTTTGCCCAGCATGTCGGCAGTATCGAGTATTTGAATTATCTGTATTTGCTTACGGTGGCGGATATACGCGCGACTAATCCTGAATTATGGAATTCATGGAAAGACGCCTTGCTTAAAGAGCTTTATACCGCGACCCATAGTGCGTTGCGCAAGGGACTGAAAAATCCTGTCGCACTTGTTGACCGCTTGCTTGAAAGCAAAAAAGAAGCCAAGGATGAACTGCTTAAACTTGGCATTGCTGAGCCGGTTATCGACGCGTTATGGCAACATGCCAGCGATGATTATTTTTTGCGTTATTCAGCAGATGAAATTGCCTGGCATACTGCCGCGATTACTTCATCGGACGCCGCAGATTTGCCGCTAGTCCTAATCAGGCCGCACCCCCAGCGTGGTAGTGCCGAAATCTTTGTGTACGCAAAAGATAAGGGGCCTGTCTTTTCGCTGAGTACCGCAACGCTGGACCAATTAGGGCTGACTATTCTGGACGCAAGGATTATGACCACTCTGGATGGCTATGTACTCAACAGTTTTCAGGTGCTTGAGCAGTCGGGTGAACCTATCAATGACCGCTGTAGGGCAGCTCATATCTGTTCCGCCTTACGCCATACTTTGCTTCAGCAAAAAATCAAAAAACAAAAAAACATTCATCGGCAATCAAGGCAAGCCAAACATTTTCCTATTCCAACCAGTATCAAGTTCCATGCCGACCCACTGAACAGGCACACCATCATAGAACTGGTAACGACAGACCATGCGGGTCTCCTGTCAGAAATAGGCCGGGCATTTATCTTGCAAAGCATTAACTTGCATAGCGCAAAGATAACGACTATCGGCAGCCGCGCTGAAGATATTTTTTACATCACCGACCAGCAAAATCAACCGATTAATGACACAACCAAGCAACATCAGATCAGCGAGGAAATGTTGAAAGCATTGGAGGCCGAGAAATAACCGTCAACCGCCTTGCCCCATGCGCGGTTATGGGAATTTCATCGAAATACCTTACTGGTCTGAAACCTCCCCGTTCAGCATAAGTATCTACACAACTTTAATTGATTTTAAAACAATGTGTTATATGACATTCCTTGCAGATAATTGCTATATTTTTAGGTTGTTCTATCACGAAATCTGGCTTGAAACAGCAGTTATCTGTATGAAATAACGT
>JAUYEP010000028.1 GCA_030689765.1 Methylovulum sp. | reverse complement strand
ACGTTATTTCATACAGATAACTGCTGTTTCAAGCCAGATTTTGTGATAGAAAAACCTAAAAATATAGCAATTATCTGCAAGGAATGTCATATAACACATTGTTTTAAAATCAATTAAAGTTGTGTAGATACTTATGCTGTTAAAGTGGGTTAAAGGGATTTTAGTGGATAAACCGCCCACAATCCTCCTTTTTTAAAAAGGATAGTGGGCAAATCGCGGGGGGAAGGTTTACATGTAAAGCGTTGGCGGGGAATGGGGGTTAGGTAACTCGCAATAAATAATCACCCAGCAGTAATAAACGTTCATCCGATTCCCCCCTTTGCAAAAGGGGGGTTAGGGGGGATTTGATGTGCAACTGCCATTCTTAAAATCCCCCCTGCCCCCCTTTTGCAAAGGGGGGGGGTATTTTTTGCGAGTTACCTTACTGAAGGCTGTCGGCTCGGGGCATGACCAGACGAGACTGTGAAAGTATTCGACATAAAGCTGATAACCACGAAGGACACGAAGTTTTAATATGTTGATCGTGTGATTATTTTCTTCGTGTCCTTCGTGATCTTCGTGGTGAATAATGTATATTCACGAATACTTTCACAGTCTCAGACGCTTGGGCATCGTAGGGGATTCAAGATGTCGCCCCGCCGTTTTCATGACGACGTTTTGGAGCCATGCAAACGGATCAATAACGCCGCTTCATCATGGCTAAGGCCGGCGCTTTGCATGAGCTCATTGACATTGGCGCCGCCACGCACTTTTTGTATGACAGAGCGGTAGGGGTGATCGGGCTGTCCATTAGGGCGGTGTTCAGGGAGTCCGGCTAGCGTTTCACTAAGCCGCTTTAATTGCCCGTCAGCCGTGTCCATGCGCCTGTCCACTGCCAGTGCCGCCGAACAGAGGCCGGCAAGGTCATTATGGGTGCTGCTGACCCGTTCACTTAGCCGCTGATAATCGTGTTTGAGCGCCAGGTAGGCCATTACCAGCCAAGCCAACACGGCAGCCATTGCAACAGTGCCTACGGCAAATGCAATGAATAAGGCTATCAAAAAAGGATTAGTCATCACATGCTCGTTTATGGCTAATTGGGGGCAGGGCTGTCAACTGGCGTTGTCGGCGCCAGGTTTAATAATTTGGCACGCTCTTCATCGCTCGCACCATAACGGGAAAAAGCCTGTGACATTAAAACCAGTAGGACGCGCCTGTTTTTAAACCGCCCCTCTTGGGTGGCGTTATCGGCAATAGGATGAAATTCGCCATAGCCGATTGCGGATAAACGGGCGGGCCCAATGCCCAATTTGGCAAACTCCTGGACGACGCTGGTAGCACGGGCTGATGACAAATCCCAGTTGGACCTGAATTTTACGTTAGCGATAGGCACATTATCCGTGTGCCCTTCAACATTAATGGCATTTTGCATAGGGTTAATGACTTCAGCGATCTTTTCCAGTACGGGGGTTGACTTTTTTGACAATTCCGCTTCACCGCTTAAAAATAACAATTCGCTATTCATTTCCAACGAGATCCAATAGTCGTTACTGGTGACGGTAACCAGGTTCATATCTATAAAAGGCCCCAGCGCACTTTTCAATTGGTCAGACACCTGATTCAATTGCCTTCTTTCCTTTAATATTTCTTCACTTAACTGGCGTTTTTTTTCAGTCTCTTCAGTCGTTGGATTGTCCAGAGGATTAGGCTTAACAACCGGAATGGGGGTCCCCGACTGCGTTGGGTCATTGGTATTTCCGATGGGCGGCTGGTTTTTATGTGAGAAAGCAGTCCCTATCGAATGGGTCAAGCTTTTGTATTTCGCTTCATTTACCGAAGAAATGGAATACATCACAACAAAAAATGCAAACAGCAGCGTTATGAAATCCGCATAAGACACCAGCCATCGGTCATGATTATCAGCGTCGTCAGCGACTTTTCTTCTATGCCGTGCCATTGTCTACTTTTTAGGGTTAGTATGCAGAAAGCCGCTTAATTTCAACTCAATATTCCTTGGGTTTTCGCCTTTGGCAATCGCGATGATCCCTGTGGAAATCATGTCCCTGAGCTGGGCGGCGGCAAAAACATGGATTTTTAATTTATTGGCTACCGGCAAAAAAATCAGGTTCGCAGAACCGACGCCATAGATGGTCGCCACAAAAGCGGTGGCTATGCCGGCGCCCAACAGTTCCGGATTAGCCAGATTCTGCATGACATGGATCAATCCCATCACCGCACCCAGAATGCCGATGGTCGGCGCATAACCGCCCATTGCCTCAAACACTCTGGCCGCCTGATAATCCCTGTTTTCTTTAACGACCATGTCCAGCTCAAGTATGTTGAGTATCGCATCAGCGTCAGTGCCGTCGACCAGAAGCTGCAATCCTTTTTGTATAAAAGGGTCGTCGATATTTTCTATTTCATCTTCAAGGCGCAACAGGCCGTCTTTCCGCACATCAAGGCTCCATCTTACTATCTGTTTAATTTGCGCCTCGGGATCCTTCCCATTGGGCATGAATATCCACAAAACCATTTTCATGCTCCTGAAAAAAATGGTGGGCGGGAACTGCAATAGCGTTGCGCCAAAGGTGCCGCCAAATACGATAATAAGCGCTGGAAAATTGACCAGTGAGCGGAGCTGTCCACCTTCGAGCATATTGCCGATCAGGATGGCGCCAACCCCAAGCAAGAGTCCCAAGACACTTAAAATGTCCACAATTTTGAATTTCGCAAACAGGCTAGCCATAAATCAACCTCAATAGAAGTGGCTTAATCACTCATCCATTCGGAAAGCCTTGAGCGTAACCTCAAGATAGCCTGCGTGCTGATTTGGCAAACTCTGGATTCGCTGACATTCAAAACTTCGCCGATTTCACGCAAATTGAGTTCTTCATCATAATAAAGTGAGATGACCAGACGTTCACGTTCCGGTAATCCCGCAATGGCGTTTGTTAGCGCCTGCTGAAAATTGTCACGGCTTAAACCATCGATGGGTTGCTCTTCTTGAGACTGCGATTCTTCAAGATAGTAATCGCCCGCCTGGGCCAATTCTTCGACGCTGAACACGCGGCAACAGCTTGAATCTTGCAAAATGTGATGGTATTCATCAAGCGTGATGCCCAAATAGGCTGCGACATCAGCCGCTTTCGCCCCGCACCCGGTTTTATTTTCAATTGCCCTGATGGCGTCGCTAACGCCACGCGATTTTTTATGTACTGAGCGCGGTGTCCAATCAGAACGCCTGATTTCATCAATCATGGAACCGCGAATCCTGATGCCGGCATAAGTCTCAAAACTGGCGCCTTGGGTCGCATCATATTGTTTGATGGCTTCCAGCAAACCCAACATGCCCGCCTGAATCAAATCGTCTATCTGGACTGAATCGGGCAACCGGTTCAATAAGTGATAGGCAATGCGCTTAACCAGCGGGGCATGCTGCATGACTATTTCATCGGTGCTCCCCGCTTTAACTGAAGCATACATTGCCACGCCGCTCATGCCGCATATTCCTCTGAACCGTACTGAAGCATTTTTTCAATAAAAAATTCAATATAACCGCCTGCTTGGGATTTCAGCGGCCAGCCATCAATTTTTCCGGCTATCGCTTTCATCGCAACAGACGCTTTACAGCCTGGGAATGCGACGACTACCGGGCTTTGTTTTTGTACTGATTTGCGCAAATAGTCATCATAAGGTATCGCGCCTTCAAACAGCAGCGTCACATCCAGATAATGGTTGGTCACCTTGGTCAACTTTTGAAACAACGCCTGACCTTGCTGGAATGATTGCACCATATTGGTTATCACATGAAAATGGCTCAGCCCATAATCCCGGTTCAGCAATTTAATGAACGCATAAGCATCGGTTAGCGAGGTAGGCTCATCACAAACAACCACGATAATTTCCTGGCAGGCGCGGGCAAAATTAACGACACTCGCCGATATGCCTGCTGCGGTGTCAACAATCAATACATCCAGATCCTGGTCGATTTCGCTAAAGGCGCGGACTATTGCCGCCTGTTCTATCGTTGAAAGCTCGGCCATTTTTTGTATGCCGGATGCGCCAGGGATAACTTTTAAACCGCCCGGCCCATCCAGCATAATTTCATCCAGCGTTTTATCGCCTGACAAAACGTGCGATAAATTATATTTTGGATACATGCCCAGCAGGATGTCAACATTGGCAAGCCCCATATCGGCATCAAGCAAAGCCACGCGCTGCCCCATTTGGGCAAGGGCTATGCCGATATTAACCGACAAATTGGTTTTGCCTACGCCACCCTTGCCGCTAGTAATGGCAATGACACGGACAGGCTTCATTTTTTTCATTTTTCTTAGTCCGGCTGCTTGATCGGTTTGGTTATGCATAGCCTTGGGCCACCCATAAGCCATCGTTGAGGTCGCCAGTATAATCGCTTTCCCTACTCAATTCAGCCGCGCATTGTTTCACTAATGTTCGGGCACAGGGCTTGTGCATGTCTTCAGGCACCTGCTGACCGTCTGTAACAAAAAATAACGGCAGGCTTTGCTCAATTATCGAGGAAATGGATGGGCCCAGGGTTACGGCTTCATCCAGTTTAGTCAAAATGCTCGCTTGAGGTTCAAAAACCTGAAAAGCTTTGATGATTTCATTCATCGCCTTGTATTCGGTTGCGGCTGACATCACCAGATACGACTTGATCGGCACATCGCTTTGTTTCAACGTATTAATTTGTTCAGCCAGTTTCATATCGCGATGGCTCATGCCCGCCGTGTCAATCAAAATAAGCCGTTTATCGGCAAAGCCATTGATAAGGTTGCGTAATTCAGTTGCACTGGTGGCGACACGGACGGGCACATCAAGGATGCGTCCATAGGTGTTGATTTGTTCATGCGCACCAATACGGTAATTATCGGTGGTAATCAGCGCCACTTGCCTAGGCCCGTGCCTTAAAATGAATTTGGCCGCCAGTTTGGCTATCGTCGTTGTTTTGCCGGCGCCGGTAGGCCCCACCAGCGCGGCAATACCGCCTGATTCCAGCAAATCATCTTCGGCAATGGGCAATGACCTGGCGAGCATTTCCTGCGCTTTTACAAAGGCCAGTTCTGAATCATGGTGATCCGTCAGTTGGTTGGCAACCTTAAGGCTCAGTTTTTTTGAAACGCCCATACCCAGCAGACGTTGCAGAAGATCAATCCTGATCGGGCTGCCCTGTACCCCAGGCGTCCAACCCACACCTGACAATTTACTGTCCAGTGCTGTCCGTAAACTTTTCAGCTCCCTGCTCATTTCAATTAACAGCTTGTCAGATAAACTCCCGTCCGGCTTTTCGGCCGTTTTTATTTCAGCCATTTTTATTTCAGCTGTTTGTATTTCAGCCATTTGTATTTCAAAAACAGGACGCCCTTTGGCTGCAGGTAATGGCGTTATGCTTGGCGGTGGCGTGGTTGCCTCCGGTTTTCCGCGCAACTGTATTTTCTCCGCATAACCGACATATTGGTCAATATCAGGACGTATCGGGTTGGGTCGCGCTGCTGGCCGTTCTAACGGGAACGTATCCGTGCCTGGTTTGTCGGCGTTCTGTTTTCTACTGCTGCTTAATAAATGCAGATGTTTTTTTGCGGCTTCAAAATTGCTTAATCCGGTATTTTTAGGCTCTGGGGCGGGAGGTTTTGGCGATTGTTCAGCCGCTGTTTGCTCCTGTGGCTTGTTATTATTTAACTGGCTATGGATCATTTGCGCATCAAAATCCTGTGCCGCAACAATTTCAACGCCACCATCGACAGTCCGGTTGGACATGATGACGGCATCGGCGCCCAGCTCTTCCTTAACCATGCGCATGGCCTGACGTATATCTTTTGCAAAAAAACGTTTAATTTTCATTGTGCGGATTCCTTGTTGTTATGCCCGCCGCCCGACCGTTGAAACGACTTTGATCTGGCGATCTGCGGGTATTTCAGTGTATGCCAGGACATGCAAGCCTTGGATTGAGTGACGGACGAACCGGGCCAGCCAGGGGCGGATATAAGAAGACACCAATAATATAGGTGTCTGCCCTTCCATTTCCATTTTTTGTGCACTGTCCTGTAATGACTGGTGCATTTGTTCTGCCAACCCCGGCTCAATGCCAACCCCGGTTTCGCTCGCCGTCTGGAGTGATTTATGCAACAACTGTTCCAATTCATGATCCAGCGTTATAACCGGCAATTCATCCTGCATCCCGCTGATTTCATGGATAATTAACCGTCCTAATGCGGCACGCACGGCAGAGGTCAAGATGTCAGGATCTTGACTCTTCAGCCCCAGGTCTGCCAAAGTTTCGGCTATCGTGCGCATATCCCGGAGAGGCACACGCTCCAGCAACAGATTTTGCAACACCTTGACCACAACGCCCAGCGGCAAGGTTTTTGGCACTAAATCTTCAACCAGTTTGGGGGCTGATTTGGCGAGGTTGTCCAGCAACTTTTGCGTTTCTTCATAACCAAACAATTCATGGGCATGGGATTGTAAAAGATGGCTAAGATGCGTCGCCACCACCGTTCCAGGATCGACTACCGTATAACCCAAGGTTTGCGCATGGTCCCGCATGCCAGGCTCTATCCATAAGGCATCCAGTCCAAAAGCGGGATCTTTACACGCCCGGCCTTGCAAGCTGCCAAAAACCCGCCCGGGATTAATCGCCATTTCCATGTCCGGCATAATATCTGCTTCGCCCACCGCCACACCCATCAATGAAATCCGGTAAGTCGTTGGATTTAAATCAAGATTATCCCTGATATGCACTGATGGGATCAGAAAGCCAAGCTCCTGCGACAATTTTTTCCGCACCCCTTTGATACGCACCATCAACAGCCCCCCCTGATTCTGGTCGACCAGAGAAATCAGGCGGTAACCGACTTCCAACCCGATGATGTCAACCGGCATGACATCATCCCAGCCCAGCTCCACCGGCTTTGGCGCTTCCAGGAGAGGCGCCAGGGGCCTGCCCGCACTTTCCATCCCGATACGCTCAGCGACTTTATGCCGCTTATCAATCAAATAAGCCGCCCCCCCCAAACCACTTGCCAAAGCAATAAAAACCAGGTTTGGCATGCCAGGGATAAGCCCCAATGCCCCTATCATGCAACCCGTAATCAACAAGGCCTTTGGATTTTCAAAGAGCTGCGTGCTCACCTGTTGACCAATATTCTGCCCACTGCTGCCCACTTTGGTAACCACCAACGCGGAGGCTGACGATAACAGTAAAGACGGGATCTGGGCGACCAGGCCATCGCCAATCGTCAACAGCACATAAATCTGCCCTGCCTGCGCAAAACTCAAGCCGTGCTGGCCCATTCCGATCGCCAGTCCGCCGATCATATTGACGAACAAAATGATAATGCCCGCAACGGCATCGCCCCTGACAAACTTGCTGGCGCCATCCATAGACCCGTAAAAATCGGCTTCGGTGGCCACTTCAGCCCGCCGTGCGCGCGCTTCATCCTGAGAGATCAAGCCGGCATTCAAATCCGCATCAATCGCCATTTGTTTGCCTGGCATCGCATCCAGGGTAAAACGGGCGCCCACTTCCGCGACCCGTCCTGCACCTTTGGTGACGACGATAAAATTGATGATCACCAGAATGGAGAAAACCACCAGGCCTACGGCAAAGTTACCGCCGATAACAAACGCACCAAAGGCTTCAATCACCTTACCGGCGGCATCGCCGCCATTATGGCCTTCCAGCAGGACAATACGGGTTGAAGCCACATTCAGCGCCAGACGCAACAAAGTCGCCAGCAGGATAACCGTTGGGAATGAGGCAAATTCCAGGGGCTTGAGGGTGTAAACAACAACCAGGAGGATGATTAACGAAAAAGCGATATTAAAGGTGAACAGCAAATCCAGCAAAAATGTCGGCAAAGGCAACATGATCATTGCCAGAATCATGACAATAACCAGGGGCGCACCTAACTCGGCTTTGCCCAGCAGCTTTAACCCTGATGTTATTTTATTAAAATCCATACCTTATCCTGGAAAACCTCAATTGACCCACTAATTCCATTTTATAGGGCATCATTTATAACCTTTGCAGTTACCAAGCAAGTTATGTTCCCTATGCTTTTCTGGTAGCGGTTGATAACGCGGCAGCCGCGTAGAGTAAGCAACTATTTTTTGGCTACCCCGATATTGTCTGCGAGGGCACGAAAAACAAATGCCCATCGGGCTTATAATAATTTTTATGATTTTTTGTAAAATAGGCTTGTGTTTTAAGGGAGTATCTACATCCTGGTAATTTCAGGAACATAAGCATCCTCGTACTGTTCAATCAAAACACCCACCAATTCCATTAAAGACGCTAAAGGATGCTGTTCGTTCTCACCCACAACATCAATTAGATTGTCCAATAATTCAACAGCGTGTTGGTAATCATGTTCATTGTGCAAAACATGGACGAATTTTGAAAAGTTATTCCAAACTGGGGTTATTTGTTCGAGATAAACGGCTGACATGATTTTTTACTCCTTCCATTTGTTTTTGTCATACTCATCGTGAGTGGGTACGTTACGGATATAAACCTTATGGCTGTTATAGTGAATTGCGGCGACCAGCCTGACTTTATTGCCTGCAATATTAAAAACGGTCAGTTTGCCCACTTGATCGGCGTGAGGGAACAAAAGCCTTGTGTCATTGAACGAATTGAAATTATTCAACTTCATAAGCTGATACCAATGTTGCAATGCCGTTTTGACTTCAGGATAGACGGCAGCAAAATCGTTCAAACGTTTTCTTGTGATAACGTGCATTTCTCCTCTCTACACTTGGTTGATACGGTTGGAATTCCCAAGATTATCTACCCTGTTTAAATTCATCAGGGACAGGGATGTCTTTCGGCGGCACAGGTTCCGCCCAGTGCTGCTGGCGGGCGGCCTTTAATTGGTAAATGTAAGCCAATACCTGGGCCACTGCCAGATACAGCCCTTTGGGGATTTCCTTATCGAGTTCAGTGGAATGGTACAAGGCCCTGGCTAACGGCGGCGACGCCAGCAACGGCACATTAGCCGCTATCGCCACATTTCTGATCTGGGCCGCCATTAAGTCGGCACCTTTGGCTACCAGTTTCGGTGCGCCGTTCGCTTCCGGGTCATATTTTAACGCCACGGCGTAGTGGCTAGGGTTGGTGACAATAACGTCCGCCTTGGGCACTTGTGCCATCATGCGGTTTTGCGCCATTTCCATCTGCATCCTGCGTATCCGTCCTTTCACTTCGGGACTGCCCTCAGATTCTTTCATTTCATCCTTGATTTCCTGTAAGGTCATTTTCAGTTTCTTACTGTGCTCCCATAATTGAAAAGGCACATCAAACAGGACGACTGCGATTAACGACGCGCTAAGTATCATAAAACATTCGCCGATAATGCCTAACCCGTGGCTGATAGCCTGCTCTAAAGGCTCATTGCCCAGCCCGACCAGCCCGTTCAGAAAGCGTCGGTACAACACGATGGCAACGATAAAAATTAATAGGAATTTAAGCAACGCCTTGCCCATTTCGATCAAGCCATGCACCGCGAATAGCCGCGCAATGCCTTTAATAGGGTCCATTTTTTCAAACTTTGGGGTGATTGCATCCCAGCTAAACACCCAGCCGCCTAATGCCAGCGGCGCAATAACCGCCACCACCACCATTGCCGCCAAAAAAGGCGCAATCAACAGCAAGCCATCAATCATCACTTGTTTGAAATGAATAATCGGGCTCGCCGCGTCAAAAATAACCTCGCGGCTTAATTGAAACTGGGCCCGTATCATTTTGATCAGACCGTTGCCGATGTCTTCACCCATCATCAAAAACAGCGCGGCGCTGGCCATCAGCATCGCGAAGGTGTTCAGTTCCCTGGAACGGGCAATCTGGCCTTTTTTCTGGGCGTCTTCAAGACGCTTACTGGTCGGCTCTTCGGTTTTTTCCTGATCTGAATCTTCAGCCATAATCTACCAACGCAATTTCTCTCATCAAATAATTTCGGTGACATAACGACTGCCAGTCCTTAAAGGACTGGCAGTCGTAGACGTTGCATTGCAACGTCTCTACAAGCGCAACACTTTCTCAATCAAATCGTAAGCCTCGGTCAGGATTCCAGAAAATTGATCCAGTACATTCGGCAACGTTAGCCACATCAATAAAATACCTAAAAATAAAGTGACCGGAAAACCCACTGAAAAAATATTCAGCTGCGGCGCTGCCCGTGCCGCAACTCCGAAGCTGATGTTGACCAGCAATAAACTGATGATAACCGGCATGGACAGTAACAAACCGCCTGCAAACATGCGGCTGCTCCAGGCCAGGATAATCCACAAATCGTTGGTGCTGATACCGCCAATGCCAATCGGTAAGCTGGTGAAGCTGTCCAGCAACATTTTTATCAGCAACAAATGACCGTCTAAACTCAAAAAAACCAGCGTAGTCGTAATGACATAAAATTGCGCCACAACGGGGACTTGCTGGCCATTCTGCGGATCGACCATAGACGCAAAACCCAAGCCCATGCCTAGTGCGATGCCTTGCCCTGCAAAAACCACGGCGGCAAACACCAGCTGCATGATAAAGCCAGTCACCAGACCGATCACAATTTGTTGTGCCGCAATCATCAAGCCGGTGTAGCTGAACATTTCAACGGTCGCCAGCGGCGGCAATAACGGCATCACAAAGAAAGTCATTGCCAATGAAAGTATCAACCGGGCCCGTGCCGGGACGGCACGGATACTGAACAGCGGCATTGCGATAAACATGGCGCTGATGCGCATTAACGGCCAGATAAATGACGCAACCCAACCCAGCATGTCTGTTTCGGTAATGTTCACTAGCCGATTAAATGCGGAATATCCCTGATTAAATCCTGAAAATAATCAAGGAACATTTGTAGCATGCCCGGCCCTAAAATCAACAAGACCAGTCCCATGATGATCAATTTGGGTACAAAGGTCAGGGTCGATTCGTTAATCTGCGTCGCCGCCTGAAACATCGCAATCACCAGACCGATAGCCAGGGAAGGCAGCAGCAACGGCGCTGACAGCTTGACCGCAATCATCATCGCATCTTGGCTTATTTGGTAGATGGCTTCTGGTGTCATGGTTTATTCCCATCATCAATTGACATGTTTATGTAGAGACGTTGCAGTTGTACAGACGTTGCATTGCAACGTCTCTACTTTAGCTGACATAAAAGCTTGCAGCCAACATTTCCATAATCAAAGACCAACCGTCAGCCAGGACAAACAGCATTATTTTAAACGGCAGCGACACCACCATCGGCGACAGCATCATCATGCCCATCGACATCAGCACGCTGGAAACCACCAGATCGATAATCAAAAACGGCAGGAAGATAATGAAGCCAATCTGGAAAGCCGTTTTTAATTCGCTGGTTACAAAAGCCGGCAGCAATAACGAGAACGGGACATCATCAGCGGATTGCAGCTCGGCTTTACCGGAAATCCTGATGAACATCTCCAGATCAGCCTCGCGCGTTTGTTTCAGCATAAATAGCCGGAAAGGTTCCGATGCTTTTTTAAGCGCGGTGGGCGGATCAATTTTTTCCTCAAGATAAGGCTGGACAGCGTCGGTATTCACTTTATCGAACACCGGCATCATAATAAAAATGGTCAGAAACAACGACAAGCCCAGCAATATCTGGTTGCTCGGCGCTTGCCCTGTACCTAGGGCCTGACGCAGCAAACTCAATACAATCATGATGCGGGTAAACGAGGTCATCGCCAGCAATAACGACGGCAATAGTGTCAAAAGCGTCATTAACGCCAAAATCTGGATAGTGACGCTGTAGCTCTGGACGCCCTGCGGCGTGGTGGTGACGGTCACCGCATCAATGCCCGGGGCGGCAAGCGTTGGCGTTGTGGACAACAAGAACGCCAAAATAACAAGGAAAAGAAGTCGCGTGATCATAGGGGAGGGATTACCATTGGCCGAAATACCCTCTAGGGCATGAATACCCTCTGGGGCATAAAAGGAAAAGTACACGATAGCTTAACGCACAGGGAAGGTGCATCAGTTGTGGGATTTGCGCTTCCTGCGTTAGCGCAGCCTAGGCTCCCGCTTAAACGCACTGGTAGTGCGTTTATAAGTTTATCGCTCGGAAATACGCATTTCGCCATGATCTTGCTCTATATTAAATTGCCCTAATACATCCATGCCCAATAAAGGCTGATCTAAGTTTGGCAAAATCATCACTTCGACATTTTTTAGCTGAAAAGGCCCAAATTTTAGTATTGGCACCGTCGCAAAACAGCCTTGAACAGAACCATTAGCCGTATGCATGGTAACTCCCTGCATTTTACAATTAATTTTTGCCGCTACTGCAATGGCATTAGGCAAAGCAACACCGCTTGCGCCGGTGTCAATTAAAAACCTAAATGCCGTGCCATTATTAACCGCGCCTTCTAAAAAATAATGCCCATTTTTTCCTTGCCTGATACTCGTTTTCTTTTGTCCGCGATTAGGCTCTTGCCAGGTAGAGACTGTTTGCCCTTCTTCAAGGCACGGCGATTTTTTATAAACAGTTTCTTCCTGGAGATTTTTACATTTATAAATCATACCCTCGCCCCACGCACTCAGGCTTATTGTGCTTAACGTGGCTAAAGCCAACAATGGCAGCATAATTTTTTGCATGAATTTTCCTTGTTGCTGTACCAATGAATTTGAAAAGTCTTCCAACATCCACCCAGACAATTTCAAAGCACAATAATTTTCGTAACTGCCCAGGCAGTGGGCAAACCTACCCGTAATCATTCAGTCCCCCTCTTAGAAAAAGAGGGGTTAGGGGAGATTTAATGAGAAACGCCCCCTCGCGTTGCTCTCCCCCTCTGCCCCCTCGCTTTGCTCTCCCCCTTTTTCAAAGGGGGGGGGAATCATTACACCTACCCATCAGTGCGGGCCTTCATCGCCTGCATCAGTTTTTGCGCAAATCCGGCACCGTTCGCCGTAGGCGGGTTATCTTCCCGAAGCAGGCAATCATCACCTTCCAGGACATGCAAGGTTTCAATGCGTCCGGGCGTTACTGCCAGAATGAGCTGTTTTTTTCCGACTTGCAGCAACATTACTTTTTCCCGCAGGCCTAATGATAAGCCGCCGACCACGCGCATTTTTTCTGCATTATTGATATGCAGTCCGTTTAACCTGCCGATGCCCCAAATACAGAGCATGAAAACACTTAAGACCACCAGCAGGGCGAGTCCCCACGTCGCAATATCGCCGACACCGACCGCTTTGACGGTTGTTTTGGACGCGTCAATGCCAGAAAGGGCAAAGCAGGCTGGCGCGATAAAACTTGACAACAGCCCGGACAACAACGTTTTGCGCAACATCAGGCCAGTCTTTTCACACGTTCTGCGGCGCTGATGACTTCAGTCAGGCGAATACCGAATTTATCGTTAACGACCACCACTTCGCCATGCGCAATCAGCGTACCGTTTACCAAAACATCTAGCGGCTCGCCGGCAAAACGGTCCAGTTCAACCACTGAACCCTGGTTCAGTTGCAGCAGATTTCTGATGTTGATCTGTGTCCGGCCGATTTCCATCGCAATCGTAACGGGAACATCCAGAATGATGTCCATATTAATTTCTTCAGCCGGCTTTCCTGTATGTTTTTCATCTTCATAATACGGCGGGTCAAATTCTTCAAAGGTAGCCGCTTCCATCTCGTCATCGCTATTTTCATCCATAAATTCACTGGGTTCTTCACTCATATTTTTTCTCTTATCAGGTTTTATAACACGCTTTAGGGGGCGTTTACCGGTGCATCAGCGCGTTAATTTGTTAATGATTTGCACGGCATAATTGCCGTCGGATATGCCTACCTTGCCTTCAAACGTTGGAATGCCCGCGACATTAAGAACCACTGTTTTTGGCATGTCAACCGGTATGACATCACCTTTTTTAAAGTGCATAATGTCCCTTAAGGTCATCTGTTTTTCCACCAGAAAACTGTTTACCGTCATTTCTGCCCTTAACAGTTGATTACGCAATGCCGTTTGCCAGCCGCCATCCGTGTCACCTGAATCACTACTGATAGCGCCGAGCAATTCTCTTATTGGATCCAGCATCGAATACGGCATGACAATATTAATATCGCCGCCGCCGCCTTCCAGCTCAATATGCAGCGCAGAAATCACGACAAATTCAGCAGGGCTGACAATATTGGCGAATTGCGGGTTGATTTCCGAACCAATATATTCAAAATCCAGATCAATGACAGGCCGCCACGCTTCTTTCAGGTCTTTAAAAATGAGTTCAATAACCAACCGGATAACGCGCATTTCAGTCGGCGAATATTCACGGCCGTCAGCTTTGGGATGAAACTGACCGCCACCGCCAAAAAAATTGTCCACCAGCGTAAAAACCAACGGTGACTCCATAACGACCAAAGCCCTTCCTCGCAACGGGGTAACGCGCACGACATTAAGGTTGGTCGGCACATGCAGGCTAAGGACATATTCGGAAAACTTTTTAACCTGTATGCCCGTGATATAAACTTCCGAAGAACGCCGCAGAAACAGGAACAGGGAAATACGCAGCAAGCGGGTAAACCGTTCATTGACCATTTCCATCGTCGGCATACGCCCACGGATAATCCGTTCCTGGCTGCCGAAGTTGTATTCCCTGACGACACTTTTATCCAGAAGGTCGTCGGTTTCAGTCGCGATATCGCCTTCGTCCACACCATAAAGCAGGGCATCGATTTCTTCCTGTGAAAGTAAATCACTCATCGCTTATTGCATAATAAATGAGGTAAAGAGCACTTCGGTAACCTCGCCATGGATGTTTAATTTTTTCAAAATACCGTTAACTTCATCAAGCATCGCTTTGCGTAACTTTTCTTTTCCTTCTGTGGTATTCAAGTCGTCGGGTGTCTGGGCGCTAACGATCAGCATCAGGTTATTGCGCAGCATGGGTTCATTCTTTCTCAGGGCATCTGCCGTTTCCTGGTCTTCGACCACAAACGTGGTGGCAATCTGCACCAGTCCCATCGAGGAACCTGTTGGGAAATCGACGACAAAAGGCTTGCTCATTTCGTAATACAAGGAATCATTGATGTGCTTCTTGTGGCTTTCAGCCTCAGGCGGTGCAGCCACTTGCCCTTTCATTACAAAAAACATCCCGCCACCGCCAGCCGCCAATAAAAGCACACCGGCGGCAATAATGATGATCAGTTTTTTAGTGGACAGCTTGCCGCCGCCACCTTCACTTTTGCCTTCTTGTTCGTGTTCAGCCATATTGAATTCCTTTATTTTTCCTGTGTGATTGTGATGCCGGTCGAGCCGTATTCTGCATTACCTGCATAATAATTTCCAGCGACGTGTATTCGACCAATATCAATTAGGGTACTTATTCAGTTCCCCTCTTTGAAAAAGAGGGGTTAGGGGAGATTTATCAGATACGCCCCCTCGCGTTGCTCTCCCCCTCGATCCCCTTTATGCCCTTGGGTGCTTTTTCAAAGGGGGAAGTATACTTATCGATTAGGAATAGGAATTTCTTGGCACGTCTTTTTTAAAGATAATTAAACAGCGACAGTTGCTTTACCTGTGTAAAGGCCTGCTGGGCGACCTGCAATGACAAGGTTTGCGCATTAAGCCGGGTGATTGCTTCTGCATAATCCAGGTCTTCTGTGCTCGATAACACGGTTTTCATGTTAAGCGTATAGTCCTCATTAAATGCCTGCTGGCTGTCCAGCACTTTTAGCCTGACGCCGACAGACGACTGCGTGGTGATTATTTTTTCCAATGAGGCATCAACATCGTCAAGTGAGATGGTATTGGGTTTGTTAGCCCTTAAATCCGCTGCAATTTTATCAATAGCTTCAAAAACATTGGTGATGGCGCCAGGCTCAGGTACTGTTGCCGGCGACGAACCCGTCGGTACGCCAAAAACATTGACACCAGGATTGCCATCCGTAATCTGCCGCTCGACACCGATCTGGATAATGCGCGAATTAGTGTCGCCTGAATAGACATAAGCGCCGGGATTGGCCGTATCTTTACTGAATGCAGGCGTAGTGCTTTTAAAACCTGAGAACAGATATTCGCCGTTGGCATTTTTGGTATTGGCAAGATTTAGCAATTCGCCGTTAAGCCCTTCCAATTCTTCGGCGATGGTAATGCGGTCATTTGCCGAATGGGTTGCATTTAGCCCCTGTACAGTCAGTTCTTTAATTTTAAACATCACATCAGCAGCATTCTGCAATACGCTGTCTTCCAGTTCCAGCCGTTGCTGGGCGGTGGTGATATTGCTCTGAAATTGTTTGGTCTGGCCGATGCTTTGGTTGAGATCGACAACACGGGCTGCCGCCGCCGGATTGTCAGCCCCGGTTAAAATCTTTTTATTGGCGGATAACCCAATCTGGGTACGGGTCAATGTTGACTGTTGGGTCTGCATTGCATTCAATTCCAGTTGTTGGGACCATGATGTTGAAATTCGCATGATACTTACCTCATTGCGCCGAGTAATGTGTCAAATAACGAACTGGCAATAGAAATCGCCTGGGCCGCTGCCTGATAAGATTGCTTGAATTTAATCAGATTTGCCGCCTCTTCGTCGAGATTAACGCCGGACAGACTTTCCCTGGACTCTTTAGCCAGATTGAATAAGGCTTGCTGTGCGGCGCTGCTGACCTTGGCGGAACTGGTCAATGTGCCCACTTTGGCTACCAACTGGCTATTAACCCCGTTAAAGGTCGCATTGCCGCCAAACATAACCGCCTTGTTTTCAAGGGCTGCCAGAGCCAAAGCCGTAGTGTTATCGCCCGGCACCGTATCAGCGCTGCTGGATGCGGCAATTTCAGCGGGATCAGTAATCAACGATGCCATATTTTGCGCCGCATTAAATGTCGGCCTGATCAAAAAACTATCGTTGGCTTCCACCGTTGCTGCGGTTTCTATCTTAAACCCAGGCCCGTCTATCGTGGTTGGCGGCGGCCCCGGGAAGGCGCTTACGGTATTGTCGCCCAAGCGTTTTAACGAAAAATTGCTGCCGTCATAACTCAGTTGATAATCGCTGGCAGCCAGTTGGTTCATCGTCCGGGCATCATAGCTAGTGGTGATTGTGCCGACAGTATTGGCGCCAGCTGTGACTGTCGGCGTGCCGACATCAAACAACGCTTTGCCGGCCTGTGCGTTTAAATCGAATCCCGCCGCATGTGCTTCATTAAATTGCACGGCGAAACCTGCCGCCAGCAAGCCCATTTGCTGTTGGGCGGGATCAAGTATTTCACCCTGAAATTTTAGGATGCCTGACAACTCACCGCCGGTAATTTGTTGGGTGATGTCCTGGCCGTCCATGAGAATGTTTTTGTGCGTGACATCAGTGCTGGAGCCTTTCAGCGCCAGCGTGGCGGCGCGTCCACCAAGCACCAGGGACTGCCCGCTACCGATAAACACGCTAACACTGCCGTCTTGCTGCGGTAGCGTCGATACGCTTACTTTTTCTGCTATTTTAGCCACCATTGCATCACGCTGGTCCAGCAAATCATTAGGCAACTGCCCATCGGAGGCACGGCTTGAGGCGAGCACAATTTCATCGTTTAAATGAGCAATATTCTGGGCGTAAGCATTAACGTCATCAAGCATAGCCCCCATTTGATTGTTGGTTTGTTTGCGCGAATCTTCAAACTGGGTCGAGAGTGTATTGAAATGTTGCGATAACGACTTGGCATCAGCCAGCATGACTTCCCTGACGGGCAATGAGGTAGGGTCATTGGCGACTTCATTGACGGCGCTAAAAAATGATTTTAAGGCTGGGGACACACTTGTCGCTTCGCCGGAAACCATGCTGTCCACCTGTGATGCCAATGTAGACAAGGTATCGGCTTCTGAATACGCCGAGGTGCTCGAGGTTAACTGATGGGTAATAAATTGATCATAAACGCGGCTTATCGTTGCACTAACTCCTTGACCAATATAGCCGCTGCCGTTAAATTGCGCCTCTTTCTGGCTCAGATCAACACGTTGGCGACTGTAACCTTCGGTATTGACATTGGCAATATTATGGCCTGTTGTATCCAACGCCTGCTGCGCAGCAACAAGCCCTGACAAAGAAATTCCTAAAATGCCTGCCATACTGTACCTCCTGAAATTAACCGTGCGGGCTTTCGCGGCCCATTAATTCATAGCCACAACCCTGTCTGGCTTGAATCCGTCCATCGTATCGCCCTGATAAATACCCATTACTTTGTCGGCATATTTGGGGTCTGTCGCATAGCCGGCTTGCTGTAGTCCGCGCATATATTGCCCTGCATCACCCGCTTTTTTTAACGCATCGGCATAGCGCGGATTATTTTTTATAAAGCTGACATAATCATGGAAGCTTTCCTGGTATGAGCTATAAGACCTGAACCCCGCATTAACTTTTTTAGCAACGCCTTGCTCAAATTCCAGTGTAGATACCCGCGCCTGACTGCCCTGCCAGGATTTATCGGCTTTGATATTAAACAAATTGAAACTGTTGCTGCCATTGCCGTTTTTGATTAGCGAACGCCCCCATCCCGTCTCCAGCGCCGCCTGTGCCAGCAGCACCCCAGGTTCAACACCTAATTCCGCCGCCGCCTGCTGTGCATAAGGCTGTAACTGCCTGATAAATTCCTCTGCAGAGTGTATCGGCAGGTTTTGATCAGACTGAAGGGCATCAGGTTCAAATGGAATTTCAATCATTTCATTAAGCGGCTTATCACGATAAGAATAAGCCCGGATACTCGCCTGACCACTGCCGGTTAACGTTTTTGTAGCGCCAACCGAATGGTTCATCTCATCCTGTATTGACCGTTTTTCGCCATCAGGTTTATCTGGACCCAGCTGTTTAACGATTAAATCGGCAAGACCGACACCGGGCTTACCGGCTAAATGTACCGCCAATTGCTGATCATACATATCGCTATAAAACTTGCTTTGGTCATTATCCAGCGCACCCTCTGCCAGTTTCGCCTGGCGCATAGCTTTCAAGATATTGTTCAGAAAAATGGCTTCAAACTGTTTCGCCGCCTCTTTTAATGCTTCCGGCGATTCTTTTCTGGCTTGGGTCTTTAATTTAGCCAAACCGTTAAAGTCAGTATAAACATCGGCATTGTGTGTGCTTAACATAACCAACTGCCTCCCAGATTAATTCTTACCGTTAAATAATAATCAGCTCGGCATGTATTGATCCAGCGGCTTTTAGGGCTTCCAAAATGGCCATCAAATCACTGGGACTGGCACCAACATTATTAACCGATTGGACAATTTCATTCAGCGAAACGCCTGGATTGAACAGGAACATCTCATTTTTTTCTTCTTCAATGGCGACTTGGGATTTCGGAGTCACTACGGTTTTGCCAAGGGACAGAGGATTAGGCTGCGAAACCTGAGGGCGTTCGCTGATGGTCACCGACAGATTGCCATGGGATACCGCAGCAGGTTGTACGGTCACTTTGCCATTAATAACCACCGTCCCAGTTCGGGAATTGATAATGATACGCGCCGGCGCATCGTCAGGCGTCACAATAATATTTTCAACCATCGACGTAAACGTGACTTTTTGTGCCGGGTTAAACGGCGCCCTAACGCTAACGGACGTGGCATCTATCGCTTTTGCGGTATTCGCCCCCAATTCCCTGTTGATCGCTTCGGTCATAAGATTGGCTGTTGTAAAATCTGGCGTATATAGATCAAAAATCAATTCCCTGCTGTTCGCAAATGGGCTGCTGACACTGCGTTCAACCGTCGCACCGCCATTAATCCGCCCTACACTCGGGTTATTGACGGTGATACTGGAACCGCTTTGCCCTGACGCACTTACGCCACTGACCACCAGATTACCCTGGGCAATCGCGTAAACCTGCCCGTCAGCGCCTTTCAACGGGCTCATTAATAACATGCCGCCACGTAAACTTTTTGCATCGCCAATAGACGAAACCGTAACGTCAATTTTTTGGCCTTGCTTGGCAAACGGCGGCAATTCAGCCGATAACGAAACAGCGGCGATATTTTTTGATTTGGGATCAATATCAGGCGGCAATCTCAAGCCTAACCGTGCCAACATGCTACGCAGGCTTTGTCCGGTAAATTTTGTTTTATCGCCAGAGGAAGCCAGGCCAACCACCAGGCCATAACCGACCAACTGATTGCTACGCACACCTTGGACGGAAGCGATGTCCTTGATGCGTTCGGCATATACGGCGGGGCTACAGCAAACCAGCAAACCGGTGATTAAAATAAGTTGTTTTATCGTGTTCATGTCCGTTTCTCTTTATGAATGTGCATGAAATAAGGTAACTCGCAAAAAATAACCACCCACGACATCGTTC
>JAUYEP010000023.1 GCA_030689765.1 Methylovulum sp. | reverse complement strand
CTCCTACGCCATCGGCTGCATGATGGGCCGCTATCGTCTGGATAGGCCGGGCTTGATTTATGCTCATGCGGGGAATGTCGATTTTGAGCGTATTTACAACGCCGACGCATCAACTCCCCCCTTTGAAAAAGGGGGGCCGGGGGGGATTTCTGGAGGCCTACAAATCCCCCCTAACCCCCCTTTTTCAAAGGGGGGGACTGAGACACCCACATCGGCAAATCCCTTTCCCGCCGACGAGGACGGTATATTGCCGCTGACCGATCAAGAATGGTTCAAGGACGACGCCACCAATCGTTTCCGTGAGTTCCTGCTGGCGGTGTGGGGCGAAGACACCCAGCAACAAAACCTGGAATTCGTCGCCGAAAGCTTAGGCCTAAGCAGCTTCAAACCCAAAAAAGGCGAAACCAGCCTGGACACCGTGCGCCGTTACCTGTCCAACCAGTTTTACAAAGACCACCTAAAAACCTACAAAAAACGCCCGATCTATTGGCTGTTCAGCTCCGGCAAACAAAAAGCCTTCGAATGCCTGGTCTACCTGCACCGCTACAACGACAGCACCTTGCCCAGAATGCGTACCGAATACGTCACGCCGTTATTAGGTAAGTATGATGCCTTTGCCCATCAGCTAACAAAACAACTGGAAGATGCCAGCAGCAGTGAAGCCACCAGCTTAAAGAAAGACCTTGTTGCGCTGGAGAAAAAACAAACCGAACTGCACGCCTTTGATGACAAACTAAAACACTATGCCGACAGACGCATCAAGCTGGATTTAGATGACGGCGTAAAAGTAAACTACGGCAAGTTTGGTGATTTGCTGGCTGAGCTCAAGGCGGTCACGGGTGGGAAAGGAGATTAATCATGCTTAATTCACTGACCATAAAAAACTTTAGGTCTCTGGAAGATTTTCAGGTGACTACGCTTGGGCGAGTAAATTTAATTGTGGGTAAAAATAATTCTGGCAAAAGCTCGGTGTTAGAAGCGTTAAGGATTTATGCCGGCAATGCCCATCAAGACGTATTAGAGAAAATCGCCAAAGGACATGATGAACCGTGTTTTTTAGATAACAACGCAAAAGAGGGCATCAAGGGTTCATTGCCTTATGAAGATTTATTCACTGGACGACAATTTCCTGAAGACGAAAAGCCCATTGTTATTGGCGAGCAAGATGATGACCGCGCCTTAAGAATTTATCATGTTTATAGGGTTGAAAAGGAGGTGATTGCAACCGATGAGGAAGGTAACAAAGAAGCCATTAAGCGTCCGGTTTCTATTACGCATCTTGGCTTAACTGAATTTAACCAAGTCATCGGCGAAGGACTCCTGATAAAAAAGGCAGGCAAGACGGCTGGCATTGATTTTAATGTCATCAGTCCTGATTTTAGGCGTTTTGTGACAGTGGGTAAGCCACTGCCTTGTAGCGTTATCCCGACGCAGTTGCTTACGATGAATGAGTTAGCCAACGATTGGGACAGTATTGCCCTCACTGAGGCAGAAGAGACGGTTAAGGAAGCGATGAAAATCATCTTGCCTGAGTTTGAGAATCTTATTTTTGTTAATGACGCTTCTTATAGTGAAAACAAAGACATTCGCCGCATTGCTAAAGTAAAAATAAAAGGCTTATCGCGTCCCGTCCCGTTGAATAGTTTGGGCGATGGCATGGTGCGGATTTTACAGTTAGTGTTAAAGCTGTTTCCTGCCCAAGGTGGTTTTTTGCTGATTGATGAGTTTGAAAACGGTTTGCACTATAGCGTTCAGGAAAAAGTGTGGCGTTTATTGTTTGAGCTATCGGCTAAGCTGGATATTCAGGTATTTGCGACGACTCATAGTTGGGATTGTATTGAAAGCTTTGCCAAAGTAGCCATTGAAAAACAGGATGTAGAAGGCCTGTTATTTAGAGTGGGGCAAAGCGTTCGTAACAGTGATAAAGGTCGAGTGATTGCTACGGTTTTTGATGAAGAGCAGCTTTATAACATTACGCAGTCTGATGTTGAGGTGCGCTAATGGCTGATGCTAAAAAAATACTGTTAGTTGAGGGGGATGCTGATAAAAGCTTTTTTCAGAAAATTTGTAAAAATTTATCACTGGATACTTCTGTACAGGTTGCGCCACCAAAGGATTTATCGGGTACGCATAATTCTAAGGAAGGCGTATTTCAGCAATTAAGGCTTTTGTTGCCTCAGCTTAATGATGGTGAGTTAACCCATATTGCAGTGGTAGTTGATGCGGATTATCTAGCCCAGCATGGGTTGGGTTATCAGAAAACCATTGAAAGGATTACTTCGATTGTTGAGCCGTTTGGTTTTGAGTTAGACCAAGACGCGCAAAGTGGTGTGTGTTTCAAAAATCCAGATGGTTTAGCTGACTTTGGCTTATGGATTATGCCGGATAATCAACAGGAAGGCATGTTAGAAGACTGGATAAGGTCTTGTATTAGTGAAACTGAACAAACACTTTTTCAGTATGCAACAGATGCGGTACAACGTATCCCCGCCCCTAAATTCCCTGCGCATTTAACGTCTAAAGCCCAAGTAGCGACCTGGCTAGCGTGGCAAAAACAGCCTGGGCATGGACTTTATGCCGCGATTAAAGATCAGCTGTTAGACAATGAACACCCTTTGTTTAAAGCATTGGAACAGTGGTTGCTTCGCGTATTTCCTCAGGAAGCGGAGCAATAGTTGCCCACTTATCAACCCCCATTTCAAATCACCCCAGCAATTTTGTCGTTAGTTGCCCAGATCAGCGAGCAACTCGGTCATTGGGGTTTAAGCCTTGGCAATAGCGATGGGAGCTTGTCACCGCAACTGCGCCGTGGCAATCGCATTCGTACCATTCAGGCTTCACTGGCAATTGAGCATAACAGTTTGACAGTGGAACAAGTCACAGCGGTACTGGAGGGTAAGCGGATATTGGGTTTGCCGCGTGAAATTCAGGAAGTGCGTAATGCCTTCGCGGCTTACGAAACGATGCCAACATGGCAGCCGCATAACCCCAAACATTTGTTGGCTGCACACGGGCAATTAATGCTGGGTTTAGTGGATGATGCGGGTCGATGGCGGCAAGCTGGCGTGGGCATTTACCGTGATAAGCAATTGATACACATGGCACCGCCGCCTAGTCAGGTAGCGCGTTTAATGGGTGATCTGTTGGCGTGGTTAAAAACAATGCCGGTACATCCTTTGGTAGCCAGTTGCGTGTTTCATTATGAATTTGAGTTTATTCATCCGTTTAGTGATGGTAATGGTCGTATGGGGCGTTTATGGCAAACGTTAATCTTGTCGCAGTGGAAGCAGACCTTAGCGTATTTGCCGGTTGAAACCGTAATTCGTCATCAACAAGCCGAATACTATGCGGCTTTAAGCGCCGCTGATAAAGCCAGCGATGCCACCGGCTTTGTTGAATATATGTTAAAAGCCTTGTTATCGGCTATGCAAGAAGTGG
>JAUYEP010000205.1 GCA_030689765.1 Methylovulum sp. | reverse complement strand
CCAGCAGCTGTTTTGGAACGGCACGGCAGTGTCGCGCCCAGGATTCCAGCGGCGATTACAACAAATCTCCGGGCAAACCCCGCAACCCGAAGTGCATGTCCGCGCCGACCAAGCCGTGCCCTACCGGTTGATTGCCGAAACCTTGTCCGATGCCGCACAAGCCGGAGTCACCCGCATCGGATTTGTCGCCGGGAAGGATAGTGGCAAATGATAGCGTGGCAGTAGCTAGCCCTGCCACAGTGACAAAAAATTATTTACATTTTCATCGTTCCCACGCTCTGCGTACCGTACCGCTAGAGCGGTCATCCCGGCGTTCCCACGCAGAGCGTGGGAACGATAAAACCTCGTCCTACCACTCCATGCCGTCCAGATGGACGCGGCATAGCGTGTAGCCCGCCATTCAAAATCTCTCCGGTGACATGCTCCGGCAAATCTATCAATTGCCCGTAAAGTGTTGGTTTCAAAATGGCGTTCATGAGATTTTCCTTGTGGACTGATGCGAAGGAATGAGCATGAAATAAGTTGCTCAAGGCGGTTTTACGGACACCACGACTACGCGCCCTTGAAGGACGGGCAGCCGTTATATTGCCAATGTGTGTCATGCCCATTCCTAAGCAACGCGCTTGTCATTTCCGTAATGATTTTTCCGCTTACAGATACTTCTTCAAAATGGCTTCTTTTTGTTGGGGTAGCGTTGACAGCCCATGTTCTAAGGCGGCAATCCGGGTTTCTATTTGGAGGATTTGGGCGATGATTTTTTGTTGCCCTTCAATTGGCGGGAGTGGGATTTTAAACTCTTCAAGTTGCGCTTTTGTAATGGCCTCTCTTGTTGAGCTACCTTTCGCAATATCCAGCAAGTCTTTTTTTATAGCCGGGCTTACTAAAATATGGTGCAAATACTGCGGATGCACTGCATCCGTTGGACGGAGAATTGCCACATGCTGATTAACTCTGGCAGGCAAATAGTTGGCATCAACGATGCAGCACCTGGCAACAGAGGCACCCGTGATATTAATTAAGACATCATTGGTTTCAACAATGACATTTTCTAGTAATTTTGCCTGTTTTTCATCAATGAAAACCAAACCTTTTTCTCTAAACCCTTCATCATGAATATTTTGGCTACGAATTAAATATAACCCCGTTTCCTTGTATGAGGATTGCCCGCCTCTCGGAGTCGCCCCGCTACCAATTTTTGATGTGATTTCAGATAATTTTTTCAGGGGTGCAGAAACATTATTTATGGTTTTTTCAATAAGCATCCTCGCCTGTGCAATCCCCGCTTCCGTCTCAGCCTCTTTAGCTTCCAAAATTTCTATTTCAGCCACGATTTTTTCTTGGATGGCTAGGGGTGGGAGCGGGATTTTGAAGTCTTTTATCTTTTCCGCATTTAAGTTTGGCTGGGCAACTGCAACGCCGCCAATTTCCACCTGATTCCAATACACTTGTGTTTTGGTAAATACAAATAGATATTCAGGCAAAATTTTAGAAATGTCAGCTTTTAACCTAATCAAATATGAAGCAAAAATCATTTCTTCATTAGTTTTGTAAATTGCTGCTTTTCCAATGCTTCCGCTTCTTGCGATAACAATATCATTTTCAACAAGCAAATATTGTTTTCTTACCTCATCGCTTGGATTAATAAATTTTTTATCTGAGTTTTTTATTTCTCCATTGTCTTCAATATCGGTAATTCTTAAATATCTAATTTCACCTTTATCTGTTGCCTTTTCAGTAAAACCATATTGGGTTGTTACTACATCCCCCAATCTAACCAACTCCCACCTACTCTCACAATCAACTTTTTTAATCGAAAGCGCAATGGCTTTTTCAAACTCCACGCGGTCAAAAGTAAACAAATCAACCAAATCCACACGGAAAACATGTTGGGCTAACTTTTCATTGATCGGCGTTTCAAACTCACCCTTGAACGCATGATAAATGTAGGTGCTGGCCTTTTCGGGATTGTCAAAAACATCCGCGTCAAAAAGCTGTGTGCATTCGTCAATGGCTTTACCGCGTTGGATCGGATGGATGCCTTCACTACCACGCCGATTGCTGAACTCATAGCCTAAAAACTGTTTTTCCAGCTGCTTTTCACCGCTTTTGACCAAGACGATTTGTTGTTGGTAAGCGAGGATAAAGTAAAACAATTTTTCAGTTTCTATAGCGATGATTTTATCTAACGCTGCCGCGCCGAATTTTTTATCATAAGACTGATAAAGCTCATGCTGCCGGATCGCGGTATTCGGCTGTTTTTTCAGTAAACTGGCGTAATCGTCAAACGAAACCCCTACCCAAACGTGGGCGACATATTTGCTTAATGGTTTTTCAATGCCGTTAAGCGTGACATCTTTAACATCAGCAACGGCGGCTTCCAAGGATTTTCTAATGTTGCTGCTGTCGTAATTGGAGCGGCGGCGCAAAAACAGCGTGACGGTGTTAGTCCCTGTTGCCATAAAGGTATTGTTACCGAGTTCGGCAATCGCCACTATATCGAAATACTGCAAGATGATTTCGCGGGCTTTGGTGTAAATCCCCGTATTGCTCAAGATGCTGCTGGGCAAAATAATCCCCGCCATGCCGCCGTCTTTTAACAGTTGCTTGGTGCGCTCGATGAACAAGCATTCTATCTCACTGCTTTGGTCGGTCAGTTTGTCGTAACTGTCAAAATCCGCTTCGGTGTAATACTTGCGGGCGTTGTTTTTAAACGCGGATACAGAATAAGGCGGATTGGAAACGACTATATCAAACTGTTTGTTATCCTGTGGGAAGGTCTTGTCGGTTTTCGTTAGCAGGCCGTTGTACTCAGGCGTATGGGTAAAGCTGCCTAGCCCGTCACTGTGGATAATTTTAGCCAGACCGTCGCCATGCAGATAACAGCCGACTTTGCCGACTTTCACCAGCCGATAATCTTTTTCTATGCCGTAAACGTAAGTATAAGCCCAGTCAAAATGATCCACTTTCCAAGTTTTTAGTTTTTTTGCGGTGGCCTCTATAAACTCATCGGGATTTATATGGTCAATAAGCCGTTGCATCTCGTGCATACTTTCAGTGATGAAATGACCGCTGCCCGCCGCGTAATCAATAATGGTGGGTAACAGGTTATTAGCTTCACCTTTAGCCAATTTTTCATGCACCAGTCTATCAACGGGTAAGCTTTTGATAATAAATTGGGCGATAGGCACGGGGGTGAAGAATTGCCCGGATTCCTGTTTTAACCCCGTGGTCAGCAGTAGCTCAAAAAAATCACTCAGATAACTATGCTTGCGCGTGTAACGGATTTTGTAGCCTTGCAGCAATTCAACCACCTCTTTGACCACTTTGGCGTTTTCTTCAAAAGACGTATCATCAAAGACTTCCTTAATGGCAAACTCGTTGTTTTTTTTGAGGCGTATATTCGTCAGCTCCTCCAGTAGCTGGCTTTTTATGTCATCATCCAGTCTTCCATATTTGTTCTCAAAATCGGTATCTGACAAATCCGTAACGTCTTTTTCCAAAAACTCTTTCATGCCTTTTTTATACAGGTCAGCCAGCCGTTTTTGAAAGGAGATATGGGTGTCTTCACCTTCCAGCCATTGGAAACTTAGAACTTCATCCCCTTTAGTGGCTTTTTCATCGCAAATTTTGCACAAAAATAAGGTGAAAATTTTATTGAAAGCATTCGGTTTATCCGAAACCACATTATGGCGGAGGATTTCCAAAAACTGGTTGAAAATAAAACTGCTGTCTTCTTGTTTGATGTCCTTTAAGCTCTTTGGCGTTAGGGCTTGGCTTTGAAAATCATAAGGGTTTACCCACGCATCGAAAACGCCGTTATTTTTTGGTAGCTTGTTCCAGAGTAAATAACAATCTTTGACGTTGCCCGTTTGCCGGTAACTGTCTTCAATTTTAATGATTTCATTGCGGTAAATGATTTGATCGGCTTTTATGTCCGACGCATAGAGCATTAAAATGCCGGCGTTTTTATCTTGTTGAAAATAAGTGAACAGTTGCCCGCCGTCTTTTTTGAGCTTGTTAAATTCTTTGTCAAACTCAACGCCATAAGTTTTGCATTCAATCATCAAGTACGCCGTGCCATCATCATGCGTGACTAAAATATCAAGCCGTCCGCTGGTGCCGTGTCCTGTGCCCCACGTCTTTTCTAAGATGATGTTTTGCGGCTGGTAACCTTTTTCGAGTAGACGATTGACGCATTCCAATACCACCCAATTTTCAGCTTGAGACAAATTTTGAGTAGTTTTGCTATCGGATTTAATCAAATCACCGTAGTTAATTTGCTTTTTTTCAAAATCAATCTCAATGGGGTAGCCATCGGCATACTTCTTATGAAATAGGTCTAATGTATTTTCTTTAGGTGCAAAACCAATTATTTTAACGAGTTTAGCGTTTAACATCTTTTTTGTTTGGTAATTTGTTTCATTTTCAATATGTTATGGGATTTGCTTGTTGTGTGTGTTGAGTATTATATTCTCATATACCGCGAAGCTTTAAAAGCCTGACAAGTGGTTCAAACGGACAAGCCGCCGCGAACTCGTAAGGCAATGGGATGGACTCCTCCCACCTATCGGCATCAATGTGCCAGACTGATATGATTACAGCGGTTTCATTCGTCGTTAATAATTTAAGTCGGGTACGGACAAGGCTTAACCTGTCCCAACTTGAGTGGCTAGCCTTAATGAAGAATGAAAACGCTGTAACTTATCAGACAAACCGGCGGAGGAGTCCGAAATGAATATTAAACGGGTAGGTATAGATTTAGCAAAACAAGTATTTCAAATACACGGGGTTGATGGTCAAGAAAAAGTGGTGTTACGCAAACTGGCGAGCCTGCGTTATAACTGGTGATGCGGGCAAGGGCTCCCGCCTAGAAGTTTTTAAATTAGCAACGGCTTAATTTAGCCGTTGCGTTGGGTTTACCAGTGTCAGCACTGGACTTTTGCCTTTTTTGTTGGCGCCCATTCTAACGTTGTTCGCGGCTTCCGCCAGCGTGTCCGCCAAGCCTAAAAAATCCGCCACATCAAAACGCATCGACATGTTCATAAAATGCCAATGCACGATGCCGCAATCACGGCAGATCAACGCCTTGCCGAATTCAGTAGCAGTCAGGCATTCGTGGGTACAGGGTTTCTTGTCCATGGCATCAGTCTCTTGAAAAAAATTGTAGGGTTTTAGGGGCTGCTTATGGCTGCCCTAATTGGTCAGTATCAGCAATCAGTTTTGCTTTTGTTAAAGTCAGAAACATCTTCCAGACGATTTGCTTTGAACCCAGATCCAGACACCGAAAGTCCGTTGCGCGGAGTTGGCCTTTTTCCACTAAAGCAGCCAGCACATCCGGCGCTATTGCCAGCTTGACGGTCAAACGGGGGCGGAAAAAATGGAGAAGGTTTTTCATGGAAGAAAAAGCGTTGGTTATTTGATGCAAATAATAATGATTCGCATTTATAAAGTAAAGCTTTTCCTGTGAAAAACCCTGTCAGCTGTTCAGGATACCCGACAGGGCTAAAGTGGTTGTTGATGACAGCAACAGTTTACATTTGCGATTGCAGATAATTTTGTAGTCCAACTTTTTCGATCAGGCCCAATTGCTGTTCCAGCCAATAGGCGTGGTCTTCCTCGGTGTCCTGTAATAACTGGCGTAGAATCTCGCGGGTTTGAAAATCACGCACGGTCTCGCAATAGGCGATCACCTCGCGTAACGCCGCGACCACGCCCAGTTCCACCACCAAATCGTTGGCCAGCATCTCGGGTACTGTGGCGCCGATATGTAATGGCTCGCGTTTGGTCATATCGGGCGTTCCTTCCAGGAACAGGATGCGTTTGATTAACGCGCTGGCATGGCTGGTTTCATCTTGTACTTCATGATGAATGCGTTCGAACAATTTACTGAAGCCCCAGTTTTCGTACATTCTGGAATGGATGAAATATTGGTCTATCGCGCTAAGTTCACCCGCCAATAAGTTGTTTAACCGTTCGATGACTTGTTTGTCGCCTTGCATTGTATTCTCCGTGTGGATCAAAAGGGTATCCGTTTGTTTGCGTGGGGTGTGCCAAATATCCATATGCTGGCTGGGAATTATAGGCCATGACAGACAAACCCGGCAAAATCAAATTGACCTGTCCCGTGGCTGTGTAAACCCACTTTTGCCAGATGTCCTGGCTGGCTGATGCTTATGAAGCAGGACTCTAGGTAAGGAAACTTATGCTTGACAGCATTCGGTATTTAATTAAAATGAGAATCGTTCTCAACTATGAGAGTCATTATTAAGTTAGGACTTGTGTGTAAAGTCTTTAGCCCTTAAACAAAACCGAACTAGCCACCCAGCATTCCCCGCCAGGCAGCCAATTAAAACACGCCTAAACTAGAGGAATGCTATATCCACAAACAATTCAAATCATGTAAAGCCCAATGCCTGCAAATGGCGGTTTGGAGCGTTAATTCCGCTTGGTGCGGCTTTGAGCGGCTTGACCATGGCGGGCGGGCCTACCGCAACGTATACAGCCGATAACGGGGCCGTGGTGGAGGGTCACCGCCACCGCCATCATCTCCCTCGCAGCCATGCTGGAATTGATGTGGATGAAAGCGAAACCGTGCTGGAAGATGTCAAGGTCAAAGCAGTGCAAGGGCAAAAACCCAACCGTTTTAAGGCGGAAACATCCAGCACGGGCAGCAAGACCGACATGGCGATCCGTGACATCCCGCAATCGGTCAGCGTCGTCAAAAAAGAGCTGATCCAATCGCAAAACGCCTTCAACCTGCGTGATGCGTTGAGAAACGTCAGCGGCCTGACCATTGCCGCCGGGGAAGGTGGCCGCACTGGGGATTCGATCACGTTGCGGGGATTTTCCGCCAATTCCGACAATTATCTGGATGGCGTTAAGGAAAACGGGCAGTACAGCCGCGACACTTTCTTTATCGACAAGGCCGAAGTGCTGAAAGGCGCGTCGTCCATCCTGTTCGGGCGCGGTGCGACGGGCGGGGTCATCAACCAAGTCGCCAAGAAACCCACCGGCAAAACGGCGGTGAATGGCGGCTTTACCTATGGCCTTTATGACTTCAAACGCACCACGGTTGATGCCGAAACTACGTACAAGGACTTGTCGGCCCGGCTTAACGCGCTTTATCAAGATGCCGGATCGTTCCGCGATTATAACGGCACCACCCGTTGGGGCATTGCGCCTTCCTTTAAGCTTAAATTGGGCGAAGGCACCGATGTGTCGATGAATTTGTTGCACCAAGAGGAACAAGGCGTGTTCGACTACGGTGTGCCGATGTTTCGCGGCAAACCCGCTGATGTGCCGATCAACACCTATTATGGCTTCACCGATAACCGCTTGATGGACACCGACACGAATGTCGCCACCGTTGCCCTCAGCCACCGTTTCAACGCCGATTTTTCGGTAAAAAACACCGTGCGGGTCGGGGATTATGAGCGCAATTACCTGACCCATTTATTTGGCTCAGTGACCGATACGGGCGCGACATCGGCAGTGGCGCGTACCCAAGCCTTGCGCCGCAACGGGCAGGATAACGTTTATAACCAGACGGATTTTGTCTACAAAAAACCGTTGCTGGGTTTCAATAACACGTTGATGTTTGGTAGCGAATTCGGTTGGGAAAATTACGGTTTCAAATCCAAAAACTCTACCGGGATCAGCAACATCTCCATTTTCAATCCTGTCTTGACCGCCAGCAGCAGTGGTTTGGCGGGCGATTTTAGTGGCGCGTTGGCGACTGACCGTTACACTAAGGCCCAAACTTATGCAGGCTATGTGTTGGATCAATTTGAAATTAGCCCGGAATGGAAATTGTTGGCGGGAACCCGTTATGACCAGTTTGAAGCCCAACAACTCGACAGCCTAAGCACCGACAATTTTAGCCGCAGCGATAGCCAGTGGAGCCCACGCACCGGTTTGGTCTGGCAACCGGACAAAGCGCAGTCGTATTACTTCAGCTACGGCACATCGTTCAACCCGTCGGCGGAGAGCTTGTCCCTGAGCGAAGCCACCGCCAATTTGCCGCCGGAGCAGAACCGCAATTTTGAAATCGGCGCGAAATACGATCTGTTTGACGGACGTTTGTCGGCAACGGCGGCGGTGTTCCGCTTGGAAAAAACCAATGCCCGCACCGCTGACCCTAATGACTCTAATTTGACCATTCTGGCAGGCGAGCAGCGCACCGACGGCTTTGAATTCGGTTTGGCGGGCGAAGTGTTACCGCGTTGGGACGTGTCGATGACCTATGCGTATCTGGATGCCGAGATTTCCAAATCCAACACGACAGCGGTCGGTACGGTCAGCGGTTTGACCAAATCCCTTCAGGGCATGAATGCCACCAACGTCCCCGAACACAGCGGTGTCTTTTGGAACAGCTACCACCTGACTGATCATTGGGAAATCGGCGGGGGCGTGTTTTATGCGTCAGACCGTTACGCCGATAATGTCAATGAAGTCACTTTGCCTGGTTATGCAAGGCTGGATGCGGTGGTGGCTTATCATCAAAAGCATTACGACATCCAGATGAATATCTTCAATCTTGCCGACACGGTTTACTACGAATCCGGGCAAACCCGTTCCGCGTTGCCGGGGATGCCGGTATCGGGGCAATTGTCGGTTAATTTCAAATATTGAGGCCTGCCCAAATGGATACATCCACCGAAGTTTTGTCAAAGCCAGCCAACCGCCCGCCGAAAACGAACGGGGGTTATTTGTTTTTACCTAAACGTTGGGCACGCGGTGCGTTCCTGAAATGGTTGCGCCGCACCCATGCCTGGTTGGGCTTGTGGGGCGCGGCCTTGGGCTTGTTGTTCGGGGTGTCCGGCATTTTGCTCAATCACCGCGACATCCTAAAAATCCCTATCGGGAAAATGGAGCAAACCGAAATCCAATTGCCGTTGCCGGAACCCCGTCCAGCCGACCCCAAGGCGATGGCGGCATGGCTTGGGCAAGCGCTGGGGGTTGATGTCGGACACGCCAGAGTTCGCCGTGAAGCCAGCAAAACCGTGACGTGGAACAATGCCGTGTTGCAACAGCCAGCGCTCTGGCAAATCACCGTGCGTAACCCCAAGCGGATGTTGCAAGCGGAATACTGGGAAGGCAACGCCTTTGTCAGCGTCAAACAAGGTGAAGGCACAATTTTGGCGGTATTGACTAATTTGCACAAAGGCACCGGTATGGGTATTGGCTGGGTGCTGCTGGCTGACACGCTGGCGGGTGGCTTGGTCATTTTGAGTTTGACGGGCACGCTGTTATGGACACGCCTGCATGGCAGGCGTTTGGCGGCTGCCGGATTGGGTTTTGGGTCTTTTGGACTGACGGTATTCTTTGCTTTGCAAGCTATCGGGGGGTGAACCATGTTGATCGAAATTCCGGAAGTCCTGTCCAGCCAAACCCTGCAACAATGCCGGGACCTGCTCGCCTGTGCGCCTTGGGCGGACGGCCTGATCACCGCCGGCACGCAATCGGCGCAAGTCAAAAACAACTGGCAATTGCCGGAGCAAACCCAGCAGTGCCAAGCGTTGCGGTCGATTATCTCCGATGCTTTGAGCCAGAATGCCTTGTTTTTGTCGGCGGCGTTGCCGAAACGCATTTTCCCGCCGCTGTTTAATCGCTATGAGGGCGAGCATAATACCTTCGGCAACCATATCGACAACGCTGTGCGCCATTGCACGCTCAGTGGCCAGAGGGTACGCACCGATTTGTCGGCGACGGTGTTTTTAAGCGACCCGGACAGTTACGAAGGTGGCGAACTGGTGATTGAAGACACTTACGGGCAACATGCCGTCAAACTGGCGGCGGGCGATATGGTGCTGTATCCTGGTTCCAGCTTGCATCGCGTGGAGCCTGTCACCCGTGGTGCGCGATTGGCTTCATTTTTCTGGATTGAAAGCATGGTGCGTGAAACCGAACGCCGCCGGTTGCTGTTTGAAATGGACATGGCGATTTTGGAACTTCGGAATACGCAAGGTGATTGCACGCCAGCCATCAATCTCACCGGTTGTTATCATAACTTGCTGCGGATGTGGGCGGATGTTTGAAGCTTGCGGTATAGTCCGCATTCTGTTTTGTTCCACGTCCCAAGGGCAAGCGGCTGTGAAAGTATACAATATAAACCTGATAACCACAGTAGTGGGTTAAATCTGTTGTTTAGGAGTCCAAAACAACAGATTTAACC
>JAUYEP010000017.1 GCA_030689765.1 Methylovulum sp. | reverse complement strand
TGCAGGCCCGCCGATAGATAAGGAAAGCCCGTGCGCTACAAAGCGATGACGTTCCGTGTAAGCACGAAACTGTTTGCCTAACCGCCCACCAATGTCTATCCAGTTTTCGGGCGATACTTCAAAAAAGTTAATCACCTCAGGGACACCCGATTCCAGCGAGGGTAACAGCTCCCGCCGTAGCACTAAACCCGCGCCGTTAATAGCAAACTTTTTCATTAAAATAACTTTAAAACCCAATGAGCAATGGCGGCTACTACAGACAGCATTACCACCCCCAGCATCATTTTTTTATGAATACTTTTTTTGGCACTACAATGTTCACTAATTTTGTACATTAAAGACACCAGCATCTCCTTATTCGAGGTATTAAAAAAAAGCCGCCGATAAAACTATCAAGCGGCTTTAACGGGTATTACATTTTGCCGCTACAGCCGCCTTCTTTCATCTTGCCACTGCATCCACCTTCTTTCATTTTTTCTTCGGGCGTTGCTGCGCCGCTACATCCACCTTCTTTCATTTTATTTTTATTCGCGCCACATTTGCCTTCACCGCACTTGCCTTCTTTCATTTTGCTGGCACTGCACGCGCCTTCAGGCATTTTCGCATCGGCTTCAGCAAGCATCTGTGTACCACTAATTTTTTGCATCCCGAAAGGATTTTCTTGTGCGTGAGCCATTGGACTAGCCGCTAATACAGTTACCATTGCGCCGCCAAGTGTGAGTGCTAAAGTTTTTTTGTTCATAGTCAAGTCTCGTAGTTTATTGTAAGGACATTCAGGAAAGCGTTATTGCCTTCCTGATTCATCAGTCGGGGGAAGTGCTAATTTGTTACAATTATTTACTGATGTTACGCAGCCCGTAATTTCTGCAACTCTTCATACGCCATTTGATTCGCTTTTATAAACAGCTTAGCCCGCATGGCGAAATGGTTGGTTTTATGTTTAATCTTCAAACATTCTAGCTTGAACACGGCATAGATGGACATGAAGATGTGGTTGTTCTGAGTGGTGACGGTGCGGGTGGGCGACTTGGCCAGCCCCGCGTTGGATTTCAATGACTTGTACCCGCAGGGCATAAATGGAACTCCTCGACTTTCCACCGTTTTTGGTAGAGGGCCGAGGCTTGTCCGCCGTCGCACGCCAAATCGCTGCACACCAGA
>JAUYEP010000003.1 GCA_030689765.1 Methylovulum sp. | reverse complement strand
GGCAGGGCATATTCATTTGCAGGGAACTATCTGTTCAAGCATTGTCAGCGTTGTGGAAGCAATCGTTTGGCACACAAAAACTATCCGCCTGCCTTTCAATTCTGCCCCCAATGCGATGTCAATATCAGCATTATAAACCGTAAGAGGTGGGGTACAAAGAACTTGAGCAACCCGCCTTAAAGGGGCTTCCATTTCAGAAACACGTTTATTTGCAACGTCATGATGGCCACAACCTTAGGGAAAATCACCGTCAAGGGATGCGGAGATGGTCAGGAGTCCAGACGGTAAAGGATGGAAAGGACACACACCTAAATCCCTGCCATTTAGAAAAAATCCACGCATCAAGCCAGACGATATGCACAAAACCAAGGATATGTGTTCTGAAATAATGCTGACATCAGCACTACAGCCTTGGCGTATTCCACGCCAAAAAGACCGTCAGACGTGGCGTTTCCACCATGAGTTGCGTGCCATGTCCGTGCCTGAACACATTTTCTTGCTGAAACGACGCGTTGTCAGGCTACGGAACTAACGATAAAGCTTCATGCCGTTGCCGGGCGATTAGCCGGACTTCTTCATCAGTGTCGTCAACCATGTGTTGTAGCAAGGCGGGGGATGCCCGTAACGCCGCTTCATAGCGGACTGTCCAGTCGCCGTCCTTGCTGATCAACTCCAGATCGTCAGCATCCATGCGTTGGGCAATAATACGGCGAATGCTGACTTCAGGGTCGTTGGCCATCAGACCCAGACTGACGGCGGGGATGCGCCCGGCTACCGTGCGGCGGACTTGGTTGTCCGGGTCGCTGACCAACCGAAATAACCGGCCTTCAGGCAGACGTTTGGCGACATAGACCCGTACCAAATAATCAGGGTCTCCAACCATCAGCTCCAATTCTTGCTCCGGTAAGCGGTCGGCGACGGTGATCCTGACTTCCCGGTCAGGATCGCTACGTAAATCCGTCAGCCATTCCAGTGGCACACGGTACGCCAGCACCCGCCTTACCGCTTCGTCGGGATCGGTAAGCAACGGTTGCAATTGGCTGGTCGGCAAATACCGCGCGGCGATTGCCCGCCGTTCCCAGAAACCGTCCCGGATGTAATCGGCTGCAAGGCCAGGATTGGTGCGGAAAAACCGGTCGATTTGCCGGCCGCTATCCGCGACGACGCAGCAATCACCTTGCTTGCAACCGCCAGCTACCAGCAATGTCCCACGGTGACCGCAAAGCGGGCAGTCTGCCAACGGTGTCAGATCCCTTACACCCTCGTCCTGTTTGCCTGAATACATCATCTAGGCCGCCTCAGCCGTTACTGGCAAAAGCTGCGGGGTGATTTGCGCCAACCAGATTTTAAGGCGCCCCTCGGTCAAATGTGGCTGGGTGCGCTGATCCAGTGCCAAGCCGACAAACTGATTGTCGATGATGGCGTGGGAATGTTCAAACTTATAGCCATCGGTGCCCCATTGGCCGACGATGTCGGCACCGTATCCGTAAAAAAGCCGATAAAGATGGATCATCGAACTGGCGAAGCGGTCTGCGTACCGCTCCTGATTGCCCAGGCCGAACAGCGCGACACGTTTGCCGGACAGGTCTGCACCCTCCAAACAGGGCATAAACTCCTCCCAATTTGCCTCCATGCACCCCGTAGACAAGCCAGGTAAATCACCGGCACCATAACTGGGGGTACCCAAGATCAGCGCATCATACTGCAACAATTCGGCGGCGCTGGTACGGTTGATGTTTTTGGGCTTGTCCGCCAACCCGTCACCCAGTAGGCTGTAAATTTTTTTAGCCACCAGCCGGGTGCTGCCCGTGTCTGTTCCGAAAAAAATGCCGATTTTGCTCATGGATCACCTGTGGTCAAGATTGCAGGACAAGGGGTTGTACTGCCTTTTTTACTAAAGGCAGCAAATTTTGATCCAACTGATAGTAAATAATTTTTATATTCACTATCAGTCAGTTAGCTTGATTTTATGCGGCAATGTCTTGGCAATTATGCAAGTATGGCGACAATTGAAGCTGGGTCTGGGAGATTCTGGGGGATCTGCGACATCGTTGCGATATGACGATACCCCCGCGTTATTTTTATCTGCTGGGTTTCGCATTAATTCGCCTTGCCCGCAGGGGTAAGCAGTTCTATATTTCGGCATCAATTCGGCGCTGATCTCGATTTCCAGGCCGCCCTGACAACCAGTATGACGGCGGTTAAAAATCCGATTGTCGTAAGCGTGAAGCTGATTCCCGCCTGAAGCGGAAAATGTGCTTCAACAGGAACCGTTGCGGTAATGGCGGGCTTGGCGGTTAAACCCCTCATTAAAAATGATAGTGGGTTAAAAAAAGCGCCGAAACAACAGGCGGCAACCACCCAAACGGGTGGATCGATGGCATATTGCCGAAACAACAGGCAAAAGATGAACAGAAATTGCGCCATCATCAGGTAGTCGATATGGGCCCTGATAATGTCGGCCCGTTCGACGAGGTGTCCCGCCAAGACGCCTTCGGGGAAAAACAGCGTGATGCCGAGCACCCAGGCGATGCCTAGCGCTATCGCCAGACACAATCCGGCAAACGCTAGCAGAAAAAGGTTGGTCATCGTCATCGGTTGGCGTGGAATATTATGGTTTGTCATGTTTAACCTCATCGTTATACAAAGGACTTATGCCCCATTGTGTTGGAAGCCAATATCGGCACTAGCTCAAGCCATCCTCGCCAATCCTGCCATTGCCAATTACCGGCGCTTTAGCTAGACTGCATCGAATACGGATGGATAGGGGGATCATAAACAATGACAGAGACTACTCGCTTGTATGAACGTGCTGCGCTGGACACCGTAGCGTTCGACGCGCTCTGGGACATCACTGGCGGACGGACATTTTTTACCGGGCCGCTGCATTACAATGCCAGCCATCAGCATGGCGCACCGGTGTTCCTCGCTGGCATCTATGGGGATTTTCGCCTGCGGCTGCAGGGCGGTGCTTGGCAGTCCTGCCGCACCGCCGTGATTCCCGCCGGTGTCCTGCATGAGTTGGATATAGGCGGTGATCCGCTGGCGGTGTTTTATATCGAGCCTACCATCGCGGGTGTCAATGCACTGAAGCCGCTCACCCGCAATACCCGCGAGGCCAACGGCGCCTTGGTTGGCAGTGCCGGGGAAGTTTTGTTCATGCGCGACCTTTACGAAGACCGCTACAATCCTCAATGGAGCGCAGAACCTTTGGACGATTTGATGGGGTTTGCCAAACGACGGGCAGGTGTCGAACTGATCGATCCCCGGCTATGCCAAGTGCTGGCGTTTTTATTCGAACACGGCGACGATCTCACGTCGGTGGCTACGCTTGCCGGAAGCGTCGGGCTGTCCTCATCACGGTTTCAGCATCTGTTCACGCAACAGATCGGTGTTCCTTTCCGGCGTTATCGGGGGTGGAACCGGATACGGAAGGCTATCCGCGAGATCATAAAAGGCAACAACTTCACTACCGCAGCCCATGCTACTGGATTTTCAGACTCGGCCCATTTTAGCCATGAATTCCGTAAGACCTTCGGTGCGCCACCTACGGTAGGGCTGCAAAGGCTGGCACGGTTGCAGCGCTGAAGCTCATCCCCATCAAAAAGGACAAGGATGACAGTTCGCATTGGATTTGCGTAGGTGGATTGGCTAGACGCTTACATCTGAAAACACTAGAAAACCGATACGCGGCACTGTCGAAGATCTTTTTAAGCATATCTGGACTATTGATCTCTTCGGCTTCCAAAACAGCGTGATCTAATGCAGTCAAAACTACCCGTCGTTAAATTTGGCTATGTTTATGGAATAACCTGCTTCATTGCGCTTTTGCCACACTAAAATCGACCAGCACCGTCACCCCGGCCGCGCCCATAGCCAATCCGCGTAGGCCAGCCAGCGTACTGCGGGCGACGATCAGTGAAGGCAGGGGATAGATGGCGTTGACCTCCAGACGGAGCAACTCCACCGGGTTGGAAACCGCCACGGCATAGTCTCCTGCCGGGTGTTTCATCAGGAGGATGCGGCGGGAGTCCCTATTTTGCGTTTCCTCACAGAAGGGCAATCCTAACAGCTGTTCCACCGCCAGTACCGTATCGGATGGCCCTGCCGGCAATTGCGTGCGCACCTGTGCCGCTTCGACAGCGAAGCGGTGGCCGCCAGCCATAAAGGATACCACCGCCAGTGCGCCGGGCGCGGAGGATATT
>JAUYEP010000401.1 GCA_030689765.1 Methylovulum sp. | reverse complement strand
GGCGTCATCTCGGCAGGGATTGCCGAGATCCAGAAGCCACGGATGGCAAGCTACGAACACCTCCCTGTGTTCTGGATTCCGGCAATCCCTGCCGGAATGCCGACTTAATGGCAGTAATTTTTAGGAGGGGCCTGAATAATTACCTATTTTTATAAGTAAACGGCCTTATTATATTTGGTATAATTATTAAATGGCTCAGGGTAATATTTTTTATAAGATGAACAATCTTTTTTAAAATAATAAGTAACATCTAGTCCATGGGCATCAATAATATTAAATTTAAGGAATCAATTATCATGAATGAAAAAAACCAAGAAAAAATAAATCAAATAAAACAACAATACGAGCCATTAAGTCTTGATGAACTCGAATTACATATCTCAACCCTTGAATGTATATATAACGAAAAAATCGATCTGGAATCTAAAAGAATAAAAAATGAGATTCTCGAAACGGCTAAAAAATTCAAGATTACTTTACATGTTGAAGGTGGTGTTGAGGTTAAATCATCACCTAAATCATCAGCAAAAAAAGTTAAACTTGAACCTAAGTACAAAAATCCAAAGAATTTTGAAGAAACATGGAGTGGATATGGAAGACCGCCTAAATGGTTGAATGATTATCTCGCCCAGGAAGATCATAAACTAGAAGACTTATTGATTTAGTACAGGCGTTATTGAGTTTCAATTAATGTCATTTAAGTTATTAACGGTATTTGTGTTGTAAGCCGTTGTCATATGATCATATAGCCCTAGCTAAAACTTTCGGCTTCTATAGTTTTGACACCATTCATAATGTTAGGAGTTTTTTATGAAATTACGCGCTATGCCCGCTGCAAGTTTTGTCCCGTCAGCATTGGCCTTTGCTGATTACTTAGCTACCGATGACCCTAGCGTTTGCCAGCGTTCTATGATGCGTCGCGCCTGAGTCAGTTGCTTGCCGCGAAGTTCGCCGGATTCGTAGGCATCCTGTAGCGCCGCCTGTACGGCTTTGTCGTCGTCACCCGCCCCGGCGATGGACAAGGCGGCGTTCAAGGGGATGCGCCCTTTTTCCACTGCAACCAGCACCCGCTCTTCACCGTTTTTCAATAGCGTTAGTATGCCTTGAACGTATTCGGCACAAAGGCCTGTTTTCTTGGCGATGGTTTTTTTGTCATAACCTTGTTCATGCAGTTTCTGAATGTCGGCTAATAATTCCAATGGCCGATAGTGGCGACGGGCGATGTTTTCTGTCAAACTCATAATTAAGGCATTTTCATCGTTGACATCAACAACCAAGGCGGGAATACTGGTTTCGCCCAGTGAGCGAAATGCCTTCATACGGCCTTCGCCACAAATCAGGAGATATCGGTTAGAACCATCCGTCCCAATTCTCGGGGTCACGGTGATTGGTTTTTTGAGTCCAATCGCCTTGATATTGGCGACTATCTCATCAAACGCCCGCTTATTCCGTTCCCGAGGATTGAGTACATCAATCAATTCTATTGGGATCATTCGCATGTCGCCTATCATCATCTTTTGTGTCATGCCGCTCTCCTCAAACGTGTGTGCTCTGTCATACCATAAAGATAATCCAGGCTGTCGAACCGGTAGCTCTCAAACCCAACAGGATTATGTTCGCCCAGCCTGATGCCGTGTTGTGCAAAATCCAGCCGTGGCAATAGGTAGTAGCCCAATACCCCCTGATTGGCTGGATCAAGACGCACTGCCACGGTAATATCGGGTGCCAAGCTGGTATAGTGGGCCCCGAAATCCAGACAGTACGATAAGATGGTGTCTATCCTAAAAAGGTAGGCAGAAATGAGTGAAAAAAAGCGCACGATAATGACCGGGGCTCAAAAAGCTAAAGTGGCGTTGGAGGCAGTGAAAGGCAACAAAACGGTCAATGAGATAGCTCAAGAATATGGTGTCCACCCGACGTAAGTCGGTCTATGGAAGAAGGCGTTATTGGTTGTGCCAGCCAGTTGTTTGATGTGAAGCGCAGCGCCAAGACCATTGATCCACAGAACGGTTCAGAGCGGTTATACGCCAAGATAGGCCAGCTCAACATGGAACTGGAGTGGCTGATACCCTCTGTACCCGCAGGGCATAAAGGGCACAAGAAAAAAAGTCCGGGATCAGCCTTTAATCCAGCGGCAGGGCTGGATCAATACCGATGATGGACTCTCTGTGGCCACACAGTGTAGGTTGTCGGGTATTGCACGGCCGACTGTTTATGCGGGTAAGGCGGCCGTTGTGGATGAAGCCGAACTGCTGTTGCTGCGTTTGCTGGATGAGGAATATACCCGTCATCCATTCAAAAATGGTTTGCAGGTTGTGGTCGTCTGGCTACGCGCACAGGGCCACATCGTAAACCGTAAGCGTGTACAACGGTTGATACCCGCAGGGCACAAGTGCGGATACTGGGTTTGGCCGCGATGGCCCCAGGACCCAATACCAGCAAAAAGCATCCACAGAATACCAATTGGTTATCCTGTGTACTCAGAGGGTTAGAGATTATTCGCCCTGATCATGTCTGGAGTACGGATATCACTTACAGCGTTTTCAGATTAGGTTAATAACGTTTTGTTAGCTGTAGGTGCGGATACAGCGGTTTTAACCTGCATTAATACGTAGGCCGGAATAAGATCGTCCAAAGCGTAGCGAAGGACGGTCGTTTCCGGCGCTTGTG
>JAUYEP010000400.1 GCA_030689765.1 Methylovulum sp. | reverse complement strand
CGAAGGCGACATCCGCAACCTTTAAGCGTGTCGCCGCGCCATGCGTTTTTCTCCCGACTCCAATCTCCCTCCCCTTCAAGGGGTGGGCAGGGGTGGGGATGGGGTGCTTGGGGTCGACTACGTCCTCCACCAAGCCGCCTTAGGCTCCGTTCCCCGCAGCATCGAAGACCCCATCACTACAAACCAAAGCAACATCGACGGCTTCCTCAACATACTCGTCGCCGCCCGCGATGCCAAGGTCAAACGCTTTGTCTACGCCGCCAGCAGCTCCACCTACGGCGACCATCCCGACCTGCCCACTATCACCCTACGCCGTCACAAAATTAGTCAACGAACTCTACGCCGAAGTCTTTGCCCGCACCTACGGCTTCAGAACCATCGGTCTACGCTACTTCAACATCTTCGGTCGTCGGCAAGACCCGAACGGTGCCTACGCGGCAGTCATCCCAAAATGGATTGCTGCCATGATCAAAAATGAACCCGTCTACATCAACGGTGACGGCGAAACCAGCCGCGACTTCTGCTACATCGACAACACCGTACAAGCCAACCTACTCGCCGCCACCACCGAGGACGAGGCCGCCGCCAATCAGGTCTACAACATCGCTGTAGGCGACCGCACCAGCCTTAACCAGCTTTACTACCACCTGCGCGATAGTCTGATCGGGCAATTTTCGCACCTAAAAAATACCCACCCCATCCACCGCAACTTCCGCGACGGCGATGTACGTCATTCGTTAGCCGATATTAGTAAAGCAAATCAGTTGCTCGGCTACCAGCCCAGCCATCGTATCGGTGCAGGACTTAAAGAAGCCATAGACTGGTATGTCGGTACGCTGAAATGAATCACTCACCACTCAACATGACCTCCAACGCTTACAGCCAAGTGCAGCAGCTTAAAACCACCGCAACGGAACGGAAAAAGAGGATGCTGGAATGATCAACCCTCAATCCCTCCCCACCCTGCTCCACCGTCTTTGGTGTCACCTCTCCCCCCGACGGCGCACTCAATTTAGCTTGTTGCTCCTGTTGATGGTCGTCGCCTCATTCGCAGAAATCCTCAGCATCGGTGCTGTATTACCGTTTCTAGGCGTATTGACATCCCCCGATCGAGTGTTCGCCCATCCAGCCGCCCAACCCGTCATCCAAGCCCTCACGCTCACAGCACCAGAACAACTCCTTTTGCCATTGACCATCATTTTTGGATTAGCCGCCCTGACAACCGGTGCAATTCGATTATTACTGCTTTGGGCATCCACCCGACTATCCTTCGCCACGGGTGCTGATCTCAGTATCAACATTTATCGGCGCACGTTATTTCAACCCTATGCCGTGCATGTCGCCCGCAACAGCAACGAAATAATCAGCGGCATCTCGAATAAAACAGGCAGAACAATAGAAATCATCACAGCGTTTTTGAACCTTTTGAGTTCAAGCATCATGCTCAGCACCATTCTAATTGCCCTGCTGCTCGTTGATCCGGTCACTGCAACCATCGCTTTTTGTGGATTCGGAATGATCTACGGTTTCATCATCTGGATGACACGCAGTCGGCTCCTCGTTAACGGACAACGCATTGCACAAGAATCCACCCACGTCATCAAATCCTTGCAAGAAGGTTTAGGGGGCATCCGCGATGTTTTAATTGACGGCAGCCAAGCCACCTATTGCCAGATTTACCGCGATGCCGATCTCCCGCTACGCCGTGCTCAAGGCAATAATCAATTCATTAGTCAAAGCCCCCGTTACGCGATGGAATCGCTCGGCATGGTACTCATCGCCACGCTGGCCTACGCACTGGCGCAACAACCGGATGGCATCGCCAAAGCCATCCCCATACTCGGCGTGTTGGCTCTGGGAGCACAACGGTTGTTGCCCGTGCTACAACAAGCCTACGCCGCTTGGACTGGCATTCAAGGAAGTCAGGCGTCCCTACAAGACACCCTCGACCTGCTCGACCAACCATTACCGGATTACGCCGATCAGCCCGCCCCGCAACCGATCGCCTTCAACTCACATATCACACTAAAAAATCTCGCCTTCCGATACAACGAAGCCACCCCATGGGTGCTGAAAAATCTTGATCTAACCATCGCAAAAGGCAGTCGGGTCGGATTCATCGGCACCACCGGCAGCGGCAAAAGCACCCTGCTCGACATCCTCATGGGGCTGTTGCAACCCACCGAAGGCACACTTGCCATTGATGATCAGCCAATCACCAACAGCAATTATCGCCATTGGCAAGCGCACATCGCCCACGTGCCGCAAGCAATATTCCTAGCCGACACCACCCTGGCAGAAAACATCGCCTTCGGTGTACCCAAAGAACACATCGATCACAAGCGGGTCAAACTAGCAGCCCGCAATGCCCAAATCGCTGAAACCATTGAATCCTGGCCGCAGCAATACAACACTATTGTGGGCGAAAGAGGCATTCGATTATCGGGTGGTCAGCGACAAAGAATCGGCATCGCTCGCGCCCTTTATAAACAAGCCGATGTCATCATCTTCGATGAGGCCACCAGCGCATTGGATAATGAAACCGAGCAGGCTGTTATGGAAGCGATAGAAGGACTTTCCAGTGAGCTGACGGTTCTGATTATTGCCCATCGCTTGACCACATTGAAAAATTGCACGCAGGTGGTGGAACTCGCCAATGACGGAATTAGGCGAGTGGGCAGCTATGAGGAGATGGTCGCTCAGGCGGCTTGACCACTAACAACAAAGGAATATTCGTGGCAAATGTATTGAACTCCGGCATTAAGCTGGTAAAGAATGTGGGGCGTTACAATGTCGGCGCATCGTCTCTTGACGAACTCAGCGGCTTGCTGACTCGCTTGAGAGAGCAGGCAGTTTGTGACGGGAAGAAAAGCGGCGTAATTTTCCTAGTCGATCAGTATTTCAAGGCTGATGCCACATTGACAGATCGCATCGCTCTTCAAGTCTCTGATGTCCTCGAATTCATACCCACCAAAGACGAACCGAAAACCGATGATATTGATCGGCTTGTGGCAAGCTTGATCCTGAAGGGATTCTCGGAACCCGCAGCGGTAGTCGGAATAGGCGGCGGGATTACCATGGATTACGCCAAAGCTGTTTCCAACCTGCTGACAAACGGTGGCAACGCGGCGCAATATCAAGGATGGGATTTGGTTAAGGTTCCAGGCATTTTCAAAATAGGAATACCGACAATTTCCGGCACCGGTGCAGAAACGACCCGCACCTGCGTTATGACCAATCCTGCGACAGGCATGAAGCTGGGCATGAACAGCGATTTCACGGTATTCGATCATGTGATCATGGACCCCGAACTGACAGCGACCGTGCCGCGCGATCAGTACTTCTTTACTGGTATGGATGCCTACATACACTGTATCGAGGCACTGGAGGGTTCATACCGCAACGCGATTGGTGATGCCTATTCAAGAGAAACGATCAACCTTTGTCGTCAGGTTTTTCTTGAAGATGACATGCAAACTCCAGCAAATCGCGAAAAGCTGATGGTTGCTTCGTATCTTGGTGGTTGTGCCATTGCCACGAGTTATGTGGGATTGGTTCACCCGTTGTCGGCGGGACTTAGCGTGGTATTAGGAATTCATCATTGTGTCGCGAACTGCATCGTCATGCGTGCGATGGCCGACTACTATCCCGCCGCCTACGACGAGTTCTGGAAAATGGCTGAACATCAGCGTGTAAAGGTTCCCGAAGGTGTCTGCCAAAATCTGGGCGAAGCAGATTTCAAGGCATTGTATGAGGCATCAATCATGCACCAAAAGCCACTTACCAACGCCTTGGGCGAAAATTACAAGTCGATTCTGACGCAAGACAAGGTAACTGACTTGTTCAAGAAGATGTAAAGGGAAGGAATAAAGATGCCTGGCTATGAATTGATCGGCAACGAAGAACTGGCGGAAATCCAGGATGTATTCGCTCATGGCGGCGTTCTGTTCAGGCACGGCTTCGATGGTTTGCGCAATAACTGCTACAAGGTGCGTCAATTTGAGCAGGAGTTCGCCGAAAAAATGGGTGTCAGGCATGCCCTTGCGGTAACTTCGGGCACTGCTGCGCTGCGGGTGGCACTGGCGGCACTGGGCATCGGTCCCGGCGACGAAGTCATCACGCAGAGCTTTACCTTTGTCGCCACCGTCGAGGCCATCATCGAATCACGCGCAACCCCAGTATGCGCTGAGATCGACACCACCCTCAATCTGGATCCCAACGACCTGCGTCGTAGGATAACGCCTCGTACTAAGGCCGTCATCGTTGTTCATATGCTGGGAATGCCGGCGCACCTGCCAGAAATTGCCGAAATATGCCGCCAACACAACCTGATCCTGATTGAGGACACCGCTTGGGGTTGCGGTGGCAATCTAAACGGCAGACCGCTGGGTACCTGGGGTGATGTCGGCACCTTCAGTTTTGACTTTGCCAAAACCATGACGACCGGAGAAGGTGGCATGGTGGTGTTTCGCGACGAGGCTGTTTGGAAAAAGGCCGCCGCTTGGCACGACCACGGGCACGAAAATAATCCCGCCGTACCGCGCTGGGAAGACACCCGTGCGAGCAGCGGCTTCAACTACCGGATGATGGAATTGCAGGGTGCCGTAGGTCTTGCGCAGCTCAAGAAACTGCCTGGCGTGGTCGAAGCGCAACGTCGAAATCGCGATGCTCTGTGGCGGGTGCTCTCTGACTTGTCGGGCATCGAACCACGGGGCGTACCGGAAGGTTCCTACGACACCGCCGATGCGCTAGTGTTTTTCGTTCCAGACAATTCGACAGCACTGCGTTGTCGCCAGGAACTGTTAGCCGTAGGTCTTGCCACCAAGATACTGCCCGAAGCCTACACTTGGCATTTTGCTGGAACCTGGACGCACATGCCGGAGCTGGTGGCGGCACATGGCGGAAACCTCACGACCGCCTTTCCGCAGTCTCACGCCATTTTGTCGCGGGCAGTATCTCTTCCTGTCGGCGTTAATATGACCGAGGACTTACCCAATCGAGTTCGCCACGCAATTGAAAAAGCGATGAAGTCGTGATCCAAAAAGAGCCACTCGTTTCCGTGATCGTGCCTGTCTACAATCAGGAAAAATTCATCGGTCGCTGCTTGCGTTCATTGCTACATCAAACCATACCGCATGAAAACTACGAAATCATCGTTATCAATGACGGCAGCACTGACCGCACCCCCTACGCGCTCGAGCTTTTTCACAATGCGATTCACCCCATAACCAACGCAACGAATATCGGCTTGCCCGCATCCATTAACAAGGGAATCATGGCGGCAAAGTCTCAATATATCGTTCGGGTCGATTCCGACGATTACGTTAACTTAAACTTTCTGAATTTCCTCCACTTCTACCTTGACCAGAATCAGTATGCAGATGCTGTTGCTTGCGACTATTTACTGGTCAATGATAAGGAAGAATTGATAGAGCGAGCCAACTGCATAGATCAGCCAATCGCTTGCGGCATCATGTTTCGCAAGCAGCAGTTAATCGACATCGGGATGTATGACGAAACTTTCCGATGTCACGAGGATCAGGATCTCCGAATCCGCTTTGAAAAGAAATACAGCATCTGCCGGCTTGAGCTTCCGTTATATCGCTATCGTCGGCACGAGAACAACATCACCAACAATGTCGAGGCAATGGAACATCATCGTCAAAACATCATCCGCAAACACGGCTCCAACAGCGGGCAATAGCGACAACACCAAGAGGTCAGAGAAATGCACACCACCATTAACCTCGGCAGCCGCGTCATCACTTCCCGCAGCAAGCCCTACGTGATAGCTGAGATCGGTGTTAATCACGAAGGTTCGCTGGAACAGGCGAAACGACTGATCGACCAGGCCAAGAAAGGCGGTGCCGATGCCGCCAAGTTTCAAAGCTACAAAGCAGGCACGCTGGCCTCGAAACATTCGCCATCCTACTGGGATACAAATAAAGAGCCGACTCGCAGCCAGTACGCGCTGTTTCAGAAGTACGACAACTTCGGCCCCGACGAGTATCGGATACTCGCCGAGCATTGTCGGCAGGCGGGCATAGACTTTCTCTCGACCCCCTTCGATGATGACGCGATCGAGTTCCTCGACCCGTTGATTCCGTTCTTCAAAGTTGCGTCCGCCGACCTAACTAACATTCCGTTCCTGCGCAAGATCGCCGCCAAGGGGAAGCCGGTCGTGTTATCGACCGGAGCATCCACTCTGGGTGAAGTCGATATTGCGGTTGAAGCCATCACTCAGGCCGGATGCACAGACATCGCCCTGCTGCACTGCATCCTCAATTATCCGACCGATGATGCCAATGCGAACCTGCGCATGATCGAAGGGCTGAAACGAGCATATCCACACAACATCATCGGCTATTCCGACCACACGCTGCCGGATGATGCCATGACCTCTCTTGTTACAGCCCATCTGCTCGGTGCCGTCATCATCGAAAAGCACTTCACGCATGACAAGAAGCTGCCTGGTAATGATCACTACCACGCCATGGATCAGCACGACCTTGCCCGTTTCGTAACACTGGTGGAAAAAGTGCATGTACTGCTGGGGCAAAGCGACCATAAAGCTCCGATTGCCACAGAAGCCATCTCGCGCAAGAACGCCCGCCGCAGCATCGTCCTCGCACATGATGTCCCTGCCGGTCACGAACTTACGCCGGACGATCTCACCTATAAACGCCCTGGTACCGGTGTTAGCCCCATTCATTGGGATGAAGTGTTGAATCGCCGCACGGCTGCGGCACTACAAGCCGATCATGTTCTGCAATGGCAAGACCTCGCACCCGCGATCGAATGAACCCACGCAATGTAGCCATCATTCAGGCTCGTATGGGATCGAGCCGGTTTCCGGGCAAGATGCTGTCTTTGTTGGGCGGCATTCACCTGCTCGAATGGGTCGTGCGTCGCCTGCTGCGCACCACGACGCTGGCGCAGATCGTGCTGGCCACATCCGATAACGCAAACGACGATGTCTTAGCTGAACTTGCTACCAGTCTTGGTATTGCGGTGTTTCGCGGCAGCGAAGCCGATGTGCTCAATCGTTTCATCGGTGCCGCGAAAATGGCGAGTGCCGACAACATTGTGCGCATCTGTGCCGACAATCCCTTCATCGATCCCATCGAGGTGGATCGCTTGGTCAACCATTTTGCGAACGCTTCGTGCGACTATGCCTGCAATCATCAAGATCGACTCGGCAGCAACTATGCCGACGGCTTTGGTGCCGAAATATTGTCAGCAGCATCGCTTAATAAAATTGCTGCAAAGACACTTGAGCCCCGTTACCGCGAGCACGCCACGCTCTACCTTTGGGATCACGCGAGCGAATACACACTGACGGCAGTCGAGGCACCCACAGAATTGGCATTCCCTGAACTTCGCTTTGATGTCGACACGCCGGATGACCTGGCAAACCTGGAGGTTCTGGTCCGCGCAGGAGTGGCCATCGAAACACCGGCACGCGACATCATCAGGATTGCACAAGAGAATCGCCGTGTCGCCAGCACCGACTTTCAGGGTGATACATGCGATGAACTCGCTCATTACCTGCATCGATTATTTCCGCTGTGCCGAAGCATTACCGGTGAGTCAAATCGCGAAACCCTGAGGGCATTGCAGGAACTCATCCCGCTCACCATCCATGAAGTGCCATCGGGCACCACAGTGTATGACTGGACAATTCCTGACGAATGGAACATTCACGATGCGTGGATTGCAGATGCGGCAGGACGGCGAATGGTCGATTTCAAGATCAACAACCTGCATCTGGTCAGCTACAGCGAACCCCTCAATGCCGTCGTGGACTGGTCAGAGCTTCAGCCTCACCTGCATCGCCATCCACAAATTGCGGAAGCCATCCCGTATCGAACGAGCTATTACAAACGCGACTGGGGCTTTTGTGTTACTCATTCCCAATATGCCGAGTTGGAAAAGCAGGGTGGGCATTTCACTGTTGTCATCGACAGCGAACTCAAACCCGGCTCACTCACCTACGGCGAATATCTTATTCAGGGTCGATCAACTCAGGAAATCCTGCTCTCCTGCTACATCTGCCATCCGTCCATGGCTAATGACAGCTTAAGCGGGGTGCTGCTCACCGCTTTTTTGGCGCGTTATATCGCCGGACTTAAAAATCGTCACTGGAGTTATCGCATCGTCTTTGTTCCGGAAACCATCGGTGCTATCGCTTACTGCGCCCGTAACGAAGCGGCGATGAAAAAAAACGATATGGGGCTAGTCATCACCACTGTAGGTGGGCAAGGCAAGTTCGGCTACAAACAAAGTTTCGACCCATCGCACCCCATCAACGCCATGATCAAAGACGTGCTGGCTGAAACCGGAACCGAATTCATCACTTATCCCTTCGACATCCACGGCAGCGACGAGCGACAATATTCATCGCAGGGCTTTCGTATCAATGCGGCAACCATCTGTCGCGACCGTTATTACGAATACCCCTATTACCATTCGTCCCTGGATGATTTGTCCTTCGTAACGGCGAGCCAGATCGCGGAAACGCTTAATCTTTACATACGCCTGATCGACAAAATTGAAGCACGTCGCATCTATCGCAACAAGATTCCCTGCTGCGAAGTGATGCTCTCGCGCCATGACCTATATCCCGCTACGGGTGGAGCGCAACGTCCTGAATTGGGCGGGAGGTCTGAATTGGATCTGATTCTGTGGCTGCTGTTTTTGTGTGACGGAAAGCTAGATATCGACAGTATCGCTACGAAACTAAAAGTTCCGATCGCGGAATTAACACCGATAGCCAATCGGCTATCGAGCAAGGGAGTCTTGGAACTTGTTTGACGCGAATCATGGCTAAGAACTACCGCTTGGTCCCCACCGTTCTTGATGGCGCGTGGGATGCCTTCGTCGGAACTTCGCCCGATGCTTCTGTATTCATCGCCGCGAACTACCTCGCTCACACAGGATGTCGGTTGGGTCTATATCGGTGCTACAACGTCGACGAACCGCGTGCCGTTGTCGCTGTTGTTGAAAGCCCCGATGGCACTTCGGCGACCCTCGACGACCTAGTGATTTACAGCGGAATTTGTTTCGGCACTCCCACCAGTGGTCAGAGCCGAGCGCAACGGATTTCCGAAAGGCACGAAATCGCTTCCTTCATTGTCGGTGCGCTAGTCGATAGATACGAAACGATCGAGTTTGCATTAGCACCGTCGATTGACGATGTTCGTCCGTTTCTTTGGCATAACTATGGTCAGGATGCGGGGCGTTTCAGCGTTGATGTCCGCTACACCTCCTACCTATCCATTGCCGATTTTGCCGGTGCGGAGCGGCTGGAAGACATTGAAGCTTACCGACAGGCAACGGGTGCTCGCCGTCAAGAAATTCGCTACGCACGGCGAGATGGCGTAGTTACGGAAGAGTTCCATAACGTAGCAATATTCATTGATTTTTACCGTCGCACCATGGAACGTCAGGGCGAGACGGTAGCATTGTCAGCACTGGATCGTATGGCTACGCTGGTTGATGCCCTGCTTGGCAACGGCTTGGCCAGGATGTTCTCTTCGCGCACGGTCGACGGTAGATTGGGAAGCGTCGCGGTGTATGCGTTCGACACATTCCGTGCCTATTATTTATTCGGGGCAAACGATCCTGCCCTGCGCAACACCCACACGGGAACAGCCATCCTGTGGGACTCCTTCGTGACACTGGCGGCGAAAGGCGTAGCTGAGGTCGACCTCGAAGGTGTCAACAGCCCCCATCGTGGCTGGTTTAAGTTGAGCTTTGGTGGCAACTTGAGACCGTATTATCAAGTCGCTCTCAAGCATCAGCGGCATTCATCCGCAAACGCGAGCCGCTGAGTCGGGGCTTAGAATCAATAACTTCTTCACAGACAAAACCATGCAAAACGAGCAAACAGCGGGCGAAAAATATTCCCCGGTAAACAAGGGTCACTTTTTCGACTTGGAGCCACCGGAGCGCGTTGCCGCGTTCTATGCAAAGCTCTCGTGCGGGTGGGAGGTCGAGTACAAGGAATACCGGCGCTTGTGGGATGAACTGCCGAAGATCCGAAAGCTGACCGACTACCCGCTCCTGGTCGATCTGGAAACGGTCTCGCGCTGCAACCTGAAATGCCCGATGTGTCCGACGGTAACAGATGAGTTTATAGAAAAGCGAGTGACCCCATTCAAGAAAGGGCAGCTCAACTACAACGTCGTCAAAAAGATTATTGCCGAAGTCGCGGGCAAGATCTATTCCCTGCGTCTGAGCTGGATTGGCGAGCCGACCTTGCATCCGCGGCTGGTTGATGCGGTTCGTCTCGCCAAGGAAAGCGGAATCAAGGAAGTCTCGTTCCTCACCAACGGCTATCGCCTTCATCTCGACTATTTCATCAAGCTTGCCGAGGCCGGCGTTGACCTCATCACCATTTCGGTCGATGGCATGGGCGAGACTTACAACCAGATCAGAAAACCGCTCAATTTCGAAGAGACCCTGAAAAAACTTCAAGGTATCTCCGACTACAAAAAAGCAAATGGTCTCGAAAAGCCATTAATTAAGATACAAGGAGTTTGGCCCGCGATCAGGGAAAACCCAGAGGGCTTTTACAATACCTTTGCGCCGATAGTGGACCTGATCGCCTTCAACCCCCTCATCGACTATTTACACAACGACAGCGACATCGTCTACGAGGACAACTTCTCCTGTCCCCAGCACTATCAGCGGGTGGTTATTGGATCAAATGGTCGCGCCGCAATGTGTAGTAGCGACGATTTCATGGATATCGATATCGGCGACATCGCGACTCAGACTATTCATGAGATATGGCACGGCGAGAAATTTCGGCATGTGCGCGAAACGCACGAACAAGACGAGGGTTTCAAGAGACTGAAGCCCTGTAAGAACTGTTTCTACCCGAGAAAAGCGGCAGCCGACGAAGAGGCTGTCATCAACGGGCGCACGGTTCGGATCGAGAATTACATCAATCGAGCGCAGATCGTTGGAAAGTAAGCAGCAGATCGTCGTGGATCATGTCCTTGTTCTTTGATGGGCATCGCATGAGTGGCAAGCTGGAACAACTGTTGTGTAAAATTCACCAGCAAAGTCATTGTCATCTGGTCGGCAACGCCACGACCGGACTTTGGTTAGCCCTTGCAGCACTGGGACTGCGAGGAAAACGCATTGCGATACCCAACAGCGTTTGTCTCAATGTTCCGTTAGCTGTCCTGCTATCGGGCAATACCCCAGCTTACATTGATGTGACCCTGCGTGATTTCGGCATCGACATCGGTGAATTGATAAAGAAGGGCGATCAAATTGATGCGGTAATTGCGGTTCATGCCTATGGTTCGGTATGCAACATTCAGGAGATTGCAGCCTACTGCAAGTCGCTGGGCATCCCGTTAATCGAAGATCTGGCGGTGGCGCAAGGCGCCAGCCTTGACGGACAGCCCGTGGGCAGCTTTTCAGATATCGCCGTTGTCAGTTTCGGCGCGGGAAAGATCATCGATGTTGGTCATGGCGGGGCGGTCATGACAAGTCGACTTTCCCTAATGAATGAACTGGTTGCCCGCGAAGCGTTGTTGGATGTGCAAAGTTCGTCGTCGCAGGATGCTGTAAGCGCGTTTGGTCAGTACCACACCGATCTTTACAACAGGCACTATGGTTCAGGCATCAACGTCTTTAGCACCGCGTTCAAAATATGCGCATTGGAGCTTCGACAGCACATTCTTTGCAGGTTTGATCGTGTCTATGGACTGATGATAGAAGAACGGCTTGAAAAGCTCGATGCCATCGTATTGTTGCGCCAGGCGAAAGCTGAAATGCTGGAAAGCTTGTTAACCAGTTTTGAATCGGCATCTATGGAGATATTCCGACCTCCTGCAGGGTCGGTGTATTGGCGCTTTAATGTGCTTATCGAGAGGCGAGACGCGTTGTTGAAATCATTGCTGGCAAAAAAAATCAGAATCAGTAGCTGGTTTCCCTCGGCAGACCTGTTTTTCGATGATCGCGCCGTATCTAGAATGAACACCCCCGTCAGCGATTACGTCGGTGATCGAGTTCTCAACCTGTGGGTAAATGAAGATGTCGGCAGTGAATACATTGAGACCGTTGCCAGTGAACTGGCTGACCATGTGACTGTTGGTAACACGTGTCTACGAGACTACGATAGCGATGGACGCAAGCAATGAGCAAATTCAGCGATGACTATCATGACTATGTCTTCAAGAACGGCAAACTGCTGGGTCAGTTTGACGACATGTATCGCCATTCAAAAGAAGTGCCGTGGCATCAGGATAAAACAGCAAATTCGTTATTCGTCGATTTGGATATAGCAATACTCAAGCACTTCTTGCCGGAATTTAACATTCGCTCTATTTGCGATCTAGGTTGCGGTCTTGGCTATGTGTCGGCACGGCTTCATTCCGAAATTTCCCCTCTGGTTGCCGAACTCAACATAACGGGAATTGACGTTTCCACAGAGGCCGCAGCACAGGCTTGCTTACTCCATCCGCACATCAACTTCTTCGGTGTCAACATCCTGCATGATGATATTTCCTCGTGGGAAAGGAAGTTCGACCTGCTCTATGTGAAAGATGTGCTGTGGTATGTGGCTCAAGATGCCAAACTGTTCTTCAGTAAAGCCAAGACATTATTGAAGCGGGGGGGGGGGGCTTTACCTGCTGCAATCCGTGCCGGATAGTCAGAATTTCATCGGGTCGGATGTCTTCCCGACGACATATTCGATCGCCGAGTTTCTTTCGGAAGATTTTGAAAGCGTCTATGTATCGTCAACCTATGAAATTAACTCGAACCGCGTTGTCGGCAATTATCAGAAGGACAAGTATCTGCGCTTTTTCGGGCGCAGTCGGTCTACTGAAATATCCACTTCTTAACCCAAATGTTTTTATTCAATCATGAAAATTCTATCTCTGTATACCTCACTGCCATCTTCCGTCGCTATCTATAAGGATGGTTGCATCGCCGCCGCCTCGCATGAAGAGCGTTTTTCGCGGTCAAAAAACGACGAACGATTTCCTGTGCAGTCGATTCAATACTGTTTAGCCGAGGCAGGAATTCAAGTCGCAGACCTTGATGCCGTAGCCATAGCGGGCTTCCTGGGTTTTTCATTTGATGACATAGTTACCAGAAGAAGCCAATGGACACCGGAGGATTATCTTAAGGAACAGTATGGAAGATGGTTACCTATTTCGCGTGGTGAGCCATCAAAAAGCCTATCTCCGGTGGAGATGTTCCCAGAAAAGGTTGACTATGATCTTTTCCCCGATGGAATCCTGAAGCGGTTGTTTGGGTTTCCGGACAGAAATGAAAGGCTACAAAACGGCAGAGAAAAAATCGTTGCCGACTATCTTCAGATATCTGAAACAAAAGTAAGGCGAATCGAGCATCACCGTTGTCATGCAGCCTATTCCTACTATGCGTCTCCCTTCCGTGGCGAAGATGTCCTAGCCTTGACCATTGATGGTTCTGGCGACGGTCTGAATGCCACCATTGGCATCTTTGATGCGATGGGCAAATACACGCGCCACTATCAAACCGATGAATGCAACATCGGTCGCATCTATCGTTACATGACCCTGCTGCTCGGCATGAAGCCAAATGAGCATGAATTCAAGGTGATGGGCTTGGCCCCCTACGGTAAGGCGAAGCACGCCCAGAAGGCACTCGATGTCTTCAAAAGCACGCTCTATGTTGACGGCATCGAATTCAAATGGCGAGAAAGACCGACCGACAGCTACTTCTGGTTCAGAGAGCGGTTGGAAGGTGTTCGCTTCGACAACATCGCCTTCGCCCTGCAAACATGGGTCGAAGACTTGCTGACCGAGTGGGCGCAGAACGCGATCGCCAAATTCGACATCGGCAAGGTGGTGATTGCCGGCGGGGTGGCGATGAACATCAAGGCGATGGGCAAGATAGCGGCCCTGCCCGGCGTCGAAAACCTGTTCATCGGCGGATCGGCGAGCGACGAATCCATGGCCATCAGTGCCGGAATCTGCCTAGCGGAAGACCTGGCGCGCGAGGCGGGCAAGCCGTGGGATTCCCGCAATGTCGCATCCCTACCACATCTGTATCTTGGCCCGTCCGCCACGCCGGAACAGGAGTCCGCCGTAATCGCCAGTCTCGATTCCTCGAAGTATCAGGTGTCGCCTTCGCCCACGCCGATGCGAATCGCCGAAC
>JAUYEP010000201.1 GCA_030689765.1 Methylovulum sp. | reverse complement strand
CGTTAACCGTTTTTTGTTGGCGGGTCGCCTCAACGGCCACTTTGGTTTTAAATTCCGTTGTGTGGTTCTTGCGTACATTTGTCATACTTTAGTTTGCCTTTTGGGTAAGGCTTTCTATCATAACTGTTGGTCTAAATTATGGGGAGTATCATAAGCCTAACGTTACGGTAAGGGGCGCACCACTAACGAAAGCGAAATGAAGCCGCCGAACCTTGATAAAAAACAGAACTTCAAAACCGCCAACGGGCGGCGCGTCCCTTTGACTGACTTGTTAGGCCAAGCAAGAACAGCCAAAGCCAAACAACCACTAACCCAAAGAGCTTGGATTGCCCAGATGTGCGGTTGAATTAAAAAACATAAATTTTTTAATTATGATACGATATAACTTATATATCAATAGGTTAATGGTCTTTTTGTAGGGCTGCTGACAAAAATAATAAGCAAGGCGAAGGCAATATAAATGAGTGAAGAATTATTACAGCGCGGACTTGATAAAAAAAACCCTACTGCAAAGATTGGCAAGTGGGATTATTACAATATCGGGGCGACAACACTCAGGGCTTTAAAAAGCGCGAATATCATTAGAAACATTGATTACGGCTACCTGGAGAATAAAAAGGTAGACGCGCTTATTGTTAATAAAAAAGAGGTGGTTGCTATTGTCGAATTTAAACAACCTAAAGAGTTTAAAACAGACGCGCAAAAACAAAAAGCAATAAACCAAGAAATTGAAGTCGCTATCAAATTGGAGGCAAAGATTGTTATTGCCACTGACACAAAAGACACGGTGTGGGTGAATGCCTTAACCGGCGGAAAAATTACCGATGAAAACGGCAACGCTATTACCTCAGCTTTTGTGATTACAGACGAGAAGCTGCCTGCACTGATAGAAAAAATAAATTACTCAATTAATGAAAAAAATAACCAGCTTTTACCTAAAAAACTTGTTAATCCTACTGATTTAGCCAGTTCCATTTGGCAACATATTTGGAGCGTCAGCGGTGCAACACCAGAAAATTGTCTTTATACCTTCGTAGAGCTATTTATCTTCAAATATCTCAGCGATCTAGGGATTTTAAAAAGCACAAACAGCTTTGATTTTGTCATGGGCATGTACACATCCGGCGATACGGAAGATGACGTACTGCAATATTACGCCGATACGATCAGAAAAAAGATAAAAACCCTATTCCCATATAACATTAAAGACAATACCACCATTATCAACGGGACTATATTTGTCAGTAAAGACCAAAAAGCGGTAGCAGGCTACAGCACGGTATTTAAAAAAGTGCTGCAAAAATTTCAAGAATATGGGCGGCTTGAACATATTGATTATGACTTCAAAAGCAAGCTGTTCGAGAGTTTCTTAAAAGAAAGCATCAGCAAAAAGAACTGGGGGCAATTTTTTACCCCCATGAAAGTGGTGCGGGCTATAGAAAAAATTGCCAAAGACGATATAAAAGAAGGTGCGGTAATATGCGACCCCGCTTGTGGCGTGGGAAAGTTTTTGCTTGAGCCGATAAAAAGCCGGTTAGACCGGTTTTATCAAGTGGAGGGTGATAAGGTTATTTCAAAAATAACGATCAGAGGCTTTGATAAAGGTTTTGATAAGGACGAACAAAAAACAATTATCTTGGCTAAAGCCAACATGCTTATCTATTTCAGTGAAATTATCAAAGACTACCCAAACCATACCGAAGAGTTTGCCAAGATTTTTAATGATAGTTTCATACTAAAAACCAACTCCATTTTAGGGACTCTCAGCGACCCAGTAGAAAATGAATACGATTTGATTCTTACCAACCCGCCCTATGTCACTAGCGGAAGCAGCAACCTAAAAGAAGAAATACAAAAAGATGCCGATCTTAAAAGCTATTATAAAACCAATGCAATGGGTGTTGAAGGTTTGTTTATGGAGTGGATTGTCAGGGCGTTAAAACCCAATGGCAAGGCTTTTGTGGTTGTGCCGGATGGTATTTTTAACCGTCAGAATGATAAAAATTTACGCGCGTTTTTGCGTCAAGAATGCTTTATAGATGGGATTATTTCCCTGCCCTTAAACACCTTTTTTACCACCAATAAAAAAACTTACATCCTGTGCCTGACCAAGAAAAACAACAAGGCTGATAGCCAAACTGACCCTGTATTTACTTACCTTGTCAGTGAAATCGGCGAAAGCCGCGATGTTTACCGTTTCGACATCGAACAAAACGACCTCAACGAAGCCACAACGCTTTATGGATTTTTTAAAGGTAACAAATCAAGTTTCGAGACCATCAACAAAGATCCACGCTGTAAGATAGTGCCTATCGAAAAATTTTACCCTGACGCACATTGGTCAGTTGATAGATGGTGGAGCAAAGAAGAAAAAATTGCTTTGGGGATTGAGGAAGAGGGTAGAGCTATTGATGTTTTAGAGTTTAGCTCATTTGTATCTGATATGGCGGATACTTTTGGAAGTTTTAGCTCAATGCTTAAAGAAGCGGGCGAAAAAAAACAACCAATAATTGATAAAAAAACAATTTCATTAGACAACAAAGAATATTTTGAGTTGTTTATAGGAAAAAGAATAACAAAAACAGAGTTAAGAAACATACAGGGCGATATTCCTATTTATAGTGCAAATGTTTTTAATCCGATAGGCTATCACCATTCAAGCAATATAGAGAATTTTGATTATGATTGTGTTCTTTGGGGTATTGATGGCGACTTTGAGTTTAATGCCATTAAAAAAAGCACCCCTTTTGTATCAACAGACCATTGTGGAACAATAAGAATTTTAAACAAGGGGATTTTGGCAGAATATTTAATGATCGAATTAGATCGATGCAAACACATCTATGGTTTTGACCGTGAGTTAAGGTCATCCTTAAAGAACATGAAGCAAGTAACGGTTGAAATACCCGTCCTACCGAATGGCGACTTTGATATTGAAGCTCAACAGTCAGTTATTGAAAAATACAATGTCGTAAGTGACCTAAAAGCCAAAGTTAAAGAATACGAGCAAGCATTGAAAGAGCTTACCCTAAAAATGCAAGGATAATGAAGGAAAAAGCCAAACTGCAACGGAAGCCCGAAGCAAACCAAAAAACTGCCCGCAACCACCGAAGCTAACGAAGGCAAACCGAAAGCTGAAACCTTCACCCCTGAACGCCTAACGTAGAGAGACTGTGAAAGTATTCGACATAAAGCTGATAACCACGAAGGACACGAAGAACACGAAGTTTTAATGTGTTGATCCAATTGATTATTTTCTTCGTGTTCTTCGTGTTCTTCGTGATCTTCGTGGTGAATAATGTATATTCACGAATACTTTCACAGTCTCTAGAGGTAAGGGGCGTGCCGCTCTGTGAACTTAAACGAAGCCACCGCACCTTGATAAAAACCGGACTTCAAAACCGCCACCGGTCGGCGCGTCCCTTTGACTGACTTGTTAGGCCAAACTGTGCAGCCGAAGCTAGACAACCACTGGACTAAGAGGCTTGGTCTTGCCCCGATGGCTGGCAAATACTCCCGCCAACGTGAGATGCTTGGGTTTTGACCAGCACCTAAACGGAGGCGACGTGGTCACAGCCATCACCGCGCTGGCCTGACTCATAAGCTGCCCCAACATAAGCAATCTGAGCTATGTGTATGATACTCCCCATAATTTAGACCAACAGTTAAGATAGAAAGCCTTACCCAAAAGGCAAACTAAACGATGGCAAATGTACGCAAGAACCACACAACGGAATTTAAAACCAAAGTGGCCGTTGAGGCGACCCGCCAACAAA
>JAUYEP010000394.1 GCA_030689765.1 Methylovulum sp. | reverse complement strand
GTCACTATCGGTAATGGCGCAAAACAAATCGGTTTTTTCAATGGACTCTTCAAGCAACAGGGTCTCATCGCTGCAATCACCGTGAATCACAATGGCCCTGTCCAGCTCATTGGCGATTTTTTTAACGCGCTTCAGATCGCGTTCAATGATTTTTACATAATGGTCTTTTTCCAGCGCCTGCGCCAGACGCTTACCGATATGCCCGCCGCCGGCAATGATAATCCGCTTAAGCGGTTTTTCCAGGCAATCCAGGTCTTTTAACAAGCGGCGCACTTCCAATCGGGGCGCAAAGAAAAACACCTCGTCATCGGTAATCATTACCGATTCACCATTCACCGGCAGCGGGGCGCCTTTGCGAAATATCGCCACCACGCGAATCCGGCCTTCGGTCAACCGGCCTTTCAGGGTTTTAATCTGTTTACCGGTTAAAAAGCCGTTCGCCATGACTTTCACGGAAAATAAACGTATCAGGCCGTTAGCAAAATCAGAAATATGCAGCACACCGGGCAGATCGATCAGGTTACGGATTGATTCCATGACGCTTTGCTCAGGACTGATGACAATATCGATAGGAATACCTTTTGGCCCAAACAGTTTGGGGTTTTTCAGATAATCAATCGCACGTACCCGGGCAATGGTTTTTGGGCGGCTGTACAGTTTGTGGATAATCGTACAGGCCAGCATATTGGTTTCATCGCGGTCAGTGACGGCAATGACCAGATCAGTGTTGCGCACACCCGCCTGTTCCAAAACATTGGGATGCGTGGCGCTGCCGGTAACCGTGGTGATATTCAGGCGTTCTTTTAAAGCATCAAGAAGCATGACGTTGTAATCAACGATCACAATTTCATTGTCTTCACCGGCCAATGCTTCAGCAACTGAAGCGCCTGTCCGTCCCGCCCCCAAAATCAGTATTTTCATAAATGCCTCTCAACCCATTCGCGGTAGGGACGTTGCATTGCAACGTCTTTTTTTTGCAACGTTTCTGTCTCGTGAAGACGTTGCAGTGCAACGTCCCTACAATCCAATTATCTATACCTCAAACTGCACGCCCAATTCAACCACCCGTTCCGGTGGGATCTTAAAAAACTGAATCGGTGATGAGGCATTTCTGAACATGACCAGGAAAATTTTCTCCTGCCAGGGATTCAAATCCGGTTTGTCGGACGGTATCAGCGTTTCCCGGCCAATAAAAAATGACGAACTGAACGCGTCGATATCCAAACCTTGCAAACGGCACAAACGCAGTATCTGCGGTACATTCGGCGTTTCCATAAAGCCGTGGCGTGCGGTGACGCGGTAAAAACCCTGTTCCAAGGGATCTATGTTAATGCGTTCGTCATCGTCTATTGTTGGCACGTCCTCAGTTGCAATCGTCAACAGGACAATCCGTTCATGCAGCACTTGGTTGTGGGCATAATTGACCTGCAACGCATGTGGCATACTGAGGTTTCGGGAGGTCATGTAGACAGCTGTACCTGGAATTCGCGCCAGTGGCGGCTTGACTTTAAGCCCGGCAATAAAACCGGTCAGCGAAACGGCGGCTTTTTGTAAATGATACGTCAGCACCTCGCGCCCCCGCCGCCAGGTAAACATCAACAAAAATAACAGGCCGCCCACAACTAATGGAAACCAACCCCCTTGGGGGACTTTCAGCAGATTGGCGCCCAGAAATGCGCCATCTATCACCAGAAACAAGGCCACCAGCGCATACGCCCGATGGGGTTGCCATTGCCAGCTATCCAGCGCCACGACCAAGGTCAACAGCGTGGTGATCACCATAGTGCCGGTCACCGCAAGACCGTAGGCGGCGGCAAGATTGCCGGAAGTTCCGAACCCCAGCACCGTGCAGATAACCAGCAGCAGCAACATACGGTTCATCGTTGGCACATAGATTTGCCCGATGGCGTCCGTTGACGTATGCACACGTAACATACGGGGAATGTAGTCCATCTGCATCGCCTGGCTGGTGATCGAAAACGCACCGGAGATAACCGCTTGCGAGGCGATAACGGTGGCGCAGGTCGCCAACCCTATCAACGGATACATGGCCCAGTCGGGTGCCAGCAAATAAAACGGGTTGAGTATCGCCGCTGGCTCACGCAGGATCAATGCGCCCTGACCGAAATAATTTAATGCCAACGCCGGTAAAATCATCGAAAACCAGGCGAACTGGATCGGGCGTTTGCCAAAATGCCCCATATCGGCATACAACGCTTCGGCTCCTGTCAGCGCCAACACGACGGCGCCGAGCGCGATAAAGGCATGCCAACCGTGCGCCAGAAAAAAATGCAGGCCGTATATCGGGTTAAGCGCCTCCAGCACAGCAGGGTTTTGGGCCACGCTGACCCAGCCTAGCAACGCCAATATGGCAAACCACGCCACCATGATCGGGCCAAACAGCAGGCCGACTTTAGCGGTGCCATGGCTCTGAAACAAAAATAAACAAATCAGCACAACAATTGTAATCGGCAACACATAAGCCTGCAGCGCGGGTGCTGCAACCTGCAAACCTTCCACGGCGCTCAACACGGAAATGGCTGGGGTAATAATGCCGTCGCCGTAAAACAACGCCGTGCCAAACAAGCCCAGCGCAATAATGACACTACGCTGCCGCTGCTGGTTGCGATGCCGCAAAGCCAGCGCCATCAACGCCATAATGCCGCCTTCGCCACGGTTGTTGGCCCGCATCACAAACAACACATATTTGATGGAAATGACCAGAATCAGCGACCAAAAAATCAGCGAAAGTATGCCTAACACGTTATCGGTCGTTGCCGCCACGGCATGGGGGCCATTAAATATTTCCTTCATGGTGTACAGTGGGCTGGTGCCCACATCGCCGTAAACTACACCTATCGCGCCAAGCATCAAGGCGGGCAGGCTGGCGGAGGGTTCGTGAGCATTGGTTTGAATTGTCATAGTGCCTTCATATAAATATCAACAAGGGTAATTGTCCCATTGCCTGCAACAATTACAGCGGTTTCAACATCGGTTAGTGAGGTAACGGAGTACAAACCTAGGTTTGTACTCCACCCGCTAAATCTACTGTTATTAACCTAATCTGAAAACGCTGTAATAAGCGAAAATAGGCTTTCAACTTTAGGTAACTTGCAATAAATACCCCCTGCCACAGATTCACAGATTAAACCTGTAATAATCTGTGGCGGTTTATTTTTTGTAAGTTACCTAATCCCTAAAATTCTCAAACTGCAACGGCACAGCCAGTTTTTCTTCCCGCAGCATTTTAATCACGTCTTGCAAATCATCACGTTTTTTACCGGTGACCCTGACCTGATCGCCTTGAATGGCGGCTTGCACTTTAAGCTTTTTATCCTTAATCAATTTGACGATTTTCTTCGCCATCACGGAATCCAGGCCTTGTTTCAGGGTGATTTCCTGACGCATCAGTTTACCGCTACCTTTGGCTACACCCACTTCCAGACAGGCAATATCGACACCGCGACGGCTTAGTTTGGTGCAGACGATACTGAACATTTGCTGTAACTGAAAGGTGGATTCAGAAAGCATAATCAGTTTTTCATCGGTCAGTTCAAACGACGACTCAGTGCCTTTAAAATCAAAACGGGTATCAACTTCTTTGCTGGCCTGGTCGATGGCGTTTTTTACTTCGTGTTTATCAAATTCAGAAATAATGTCAAAAGAGGGCATAGGGTTAAGTTCAGATGGGGTGGGTTAGTTACCGGGAAGGGTAAGGGGGTGTATTTTACAATGCTTAGGCCGCTCTGATAATGTTGGCAACGGCCCTAATCCGCAACTGACGGATAGCTGCGCCGATTTGTGCGCCTTGCAGTCCGCCATTTAAGGCCGGGGAGGTATCTACCGAGCTGGCGGCTTTGGCGGCAAGCCTGAAAATATCGGCCTGAGGGTACGCTCTGTTTTCGAATCCCGTTCTGCCCCGCGCATCAGCCTCACATGCCGACAAAAAGGCGTTTAGCGTATTAACGGGTTTAAACGCGCCTAATGCGGCCAAGGTGTCGGTTAATGTCGCGGGCGCGGTGTGCGCCACTTGATGGCAATGGGTGTGATATTGCATGACGTGTTGCGCCAGCGCTTTAAACGCATTGGGCACGCGCAACCGTTGGCATAGCGCATCCAGAACCGGCAGGCCATTGGTTTCATGGCGGTAATGGTGCGGCAGATTGTCTTTAGGCGAAAGCGCTTTGCCTAAGTCATGGACTAAGGCCGCAAACCGCACTTCGGGGCTGGACGATAACAACGCCGCTTGCTCCAGACTCATCAGGCTATGTACGCCGGTGTCAATTTCAGGATGATGTTGTGCCGGTTGCGGGACGCCAAATAGATTGTCCAGTTCAGGGAAAATTTTCGCCAGTGCGCCGCAGTCTTTTAAGGTGTAAAAAAATGCGGATGGCGAGATTTCGTTAAGTGCTTTAAACAGTTCCGCCCAGACCCGTTCCGGCACTAAATAATCGGCTTCACCTGAGCTGACCATAGACTGCATCAGCGTTCGGGTTTCATCTGCCAGCCTGAAACCCAAATGGGCATAACGGGCGGCAAAGCGGGCAACCCGTAAAATCCGTACCGGATCTTCACAAAAAGCAGGGGAGACATGGCGGAAAAGCCGCCGCTCCAAATCCCTTCGACCGCCATAGGGATCAATCAGTTGTCCTAGTGGGGTCATTGCCATGGCGTTAATGGTCAAATCGCGGCGGATCAAATCATCTTCCAGGCTGACATCGGGCGCCGCATGCACACTAAAACCTTTATAGCCATGGGTGGTTTTGCGTTCGGTTCGGGCGAGCGCATATTCTTCATGGCTTTGGGGGTGCAGGAACACCGGAAAATCCTTGCCGACCGGTTTAAACCCTTGTTGTAGCATTGTTTCCGGTGTTTCTCCTATGACAACCCAGTCCTGTTCCGTTACGGGAAGGTTAAGTAATTTATCGCGTACCGCGCCGCCGACAAGGTAGATTTTCATGGTTTATTCTGGGTAAGTCACAAAATCCGTGTAATTTAACCCCTAGCTCAAGCAAATCACAAGATAAAATCGGGCGAGCTGTTTTAAAAAAAGGGCTGCCAACAGAAGGCGGGACAGTTTAGGAAGGTTATATTCAGATCGTAGGGTACAGCGTGCCCTACGAATACCAAGCCTGCCCCGCCTTAGATACCGTTACGCGCAGGCTGACCTGAAGACTGCCAGTCCTCAAAGGACTGGCAGCCATAGCGGTGTTGGTAGCCAAAAAAAGAGAGTGCGCCCCTTACTCAACTGCCATTCTTAAAAACCAGTTTTCGGCAATCTTCTGATGCAGCTCCCCGAGCTTATTTTGTAAATCATCAAGGATTCCACGCAGTTGCAGCTGCGTGGTTTGGTGGGTATCGATAGCTTGCACATAGGCTTCCAGTTCTACAAGCCGTTCAGGCAAACCATCATGGTTTGGCAACTCATTAATGCAATCGGATATTTCTAACAGGCAACAACTGATCGAACGCGGCAAATTGTTATCCAGCAATAGAAAATTAAGCACATCATCGCCTTCAATCCGGCTGCGGACATGTTGGCGATACATTAACAACGCGTTTAGCGCAGTCAGGATGTTCATCCATAAAATGGTTTCGTATTGGCGTAATTCCTCACTGCGTGATTCAGATAACAGCAAGGATGCCAAATCCAGGATGCGGCTGGTCATATCGGCACGCTCAAGGTTTCTGCCCAGACGGATAAAACGGTAGGGATGGTGGTGGCTCATATAACCTGACAACAGACCGGTAAAACGCTGGCAACCTTTGAGCATTTCGTTAAGGAACACTACCCGGCTGCTCCGGTTGGAAATGGTATCCAGGTTGTTTTTAGCGAACAGATACATTTCATTGACTTGTTGCCAGGCTTCATCGGGCAATAATTCCCGTGTTGTGCGGATATTTTCCCGGGCTGCGCTCAGGGAGGAGAACAAAGAACCCGCATAACCGACATCGGTTAGCAAAAAACGGGTGACATTACGTTCATTGACTATTTTATTGCTTTCATAGAATTTATGCTCTGCTTCTGCGCCGTTGATAAGGATGAGTTGCTGCCAGCCCATTTCCACACCTTCAGGCAAATCCATCAACAGGTTCATGTGCACACTGACCAGTCTGGCGGTGTTTTCAGTGCGCTCTATATAGCGCGCCAGCCAATACAGGCGTTCTGCGGAACGTGATAACATCATTTTCCCTCCCTATTAATAATCCAGGTATCTTTACTGCCGCCGCCTTGCGAGGAGTTGACCACCAACGAGCCTTTTTTGAGGGCGACGCGGGTTAAACCGCCGGCGGTCACAAAGGTATTTTCGCCTTGCAGGATGAAGGGCCGCAGGTCGATATGGCGGGGTTCCAGTTTGCCTTTGCACAAGGTGGGCGCGGTGGAAATGGATAACGTAGGCTGGCCAATGTAATTGCGCGGATCGGCCAGAATGACCTTGCGGAAGGCTTCAACTTGCCTGGCAGTGGAATGCGGCCCCACCAACATGCCGTAGCCGCCCGATTCATTGGCGGGTTTTACCACCAGCTCGGCCAGATGTTCCAGCACATAATCCAGATCTTCTTTATTGCTGCACAGATAAGTCGGCACATTCGGCAGTACCGGTTCTTCATTGAGATAATAACGGATCATTTCCGGAACATAAGCATAGACCACCTTGTCGTCGGCAACCCCGGCGCCTGGGGCATTGGCAAGCGCGACATTGCCGGCTTTCCATGCCCGCATCAGGCCGCGTACACCCAAGCTGGAATCTTTTCGGAACACGTCGGGATCAAGGAAATCATCATCTATGCGCCGGTAGATGACATCGACTTTTTCCAGGCCTTCGATAGTCCGCATGTACACACAATCATCCTGTTTAACGGCCAAATCGCTGCCTTCCACCAATTGCGCACCCATTTGCTGGGCCAAGTAAGCGTGTTCGAAATAGGCCGAGTTGTAAATGCCCGGTGTCAGGACGACGATGCGCGGCTTGCCATTGGGAAGCGGGGCAATGGACGACAGCATATCCTGGAGCTGGGTGGGATAATCGTCTATCGGCAAAATATTAATGTCCTGCAATAATTCAGGGAATACGCGCTTGGTAATGACACGGTTTTCCAGCATGTAGGAAACCCCCGAGGGGACGCGCAGATTGTCTTCCAGCACATACATGATGCCGTCTATATCCCGCACCAAATCGGTGCCGCAAATGTTCGCCCAGACATTATGGCTAGGCTTCATGCCAATACATTCCTTGCGAAAATTTTTGGAGGTATTGATGGTCTCGCCAGGAATTTTGCCTTCCTTGATGAACTGCTGTTGGTCGTAAACATCGCTGATAAAGCAGTTTAAGGCGGTTAAACGTTGCTTTAAGCCTTTTTCAATAATGCGCCACTCCTTAGCATCAATAATTCTTGGAATAATATCGAAAGGCCAAGCCCGGTCGATATTGCCTTCATCGCTATACACGGTAAAGGTAATGCCCATTTCCATGATTGCCAGTTCGGCGGCCATTTTGCGTTTATCAATGTCGGTTTTTTTGAGCGAGTTTAAATATTGGCATAAGCTATGACTGACTGGACGCGGCTGAAACTCAGAAAACATCAGCTCGTCATAGGCGATATCGGTTTTATAGTTTTCCCAGATTGATTTCATGGCTTTTTATATTTTGGTATTAGTTTAAAAATAATTCAGCATGAATTGTGCCATTAGTGAATGGTGCCGCTAATGCCAAAATAAAATACGGACACTAAAACAGACTATGACATGCTGTTGCAAATAATGAAACTCGAGGGCATTCCAGAGCGGCCCATTTTGGTGTCAGCCTGCCTTATTAGCATAAGTATCTACACAACTTTAATTGATTTTAAAACACTGTGTTATATGACATTCCTTGCAGATAATTGCTATATTTTTAGGTTTTTCTATCACAAAATCTGGCTTGAAACAGCAGTTATCTGTATGAAATAACGTGATTATTTATTTAACACTATGATTTTTAATAAATAAACTTGT
>JAUYEP010000199.1 GCA_030689765.1 Methylovulum sp. | reverse complement strand
CTTTAATTGATTTTAAAACAATGTGTTATATGACATTCCTTGCAGATAATTGCTATATTTTTAGGTTTTTCTATCACAAAATCTGGCTTGAAACAGCAGTTATCTGTATGAAATAACGTGATTATTTATTTAACACTATGTTTTTTAATAAATAAACTTGTGTAGATACTTATGCATGAACAGGGGGCATTTACCGGTGCATCAGGGCGGCACCGGGGGCTATTGGAACAGGCGGATGGCGGCACGTTATTCATGGATGAAATTGGTGAAATGCCGCTGGATTTACAAGCCAAACTGCTGAAAGCGATTGAAGACCATAAAGTCCGGCGCTTAGGCGGCGAAAAAGAAATCAGCGTTGATGTGCAGATTGTCGCTGCCAGTAACCGTGATCTGGAACAGATGACACGGACAGGCACTTTCCGTACCGATTTATATCATCGTTTAAGCGTGTTTCATGTAGATTTGCCGCCTTTGCGTGAGGCAGTGGAAGACCTTGATGAATTGGCCCCGTTATTTATAGCTGAATACAATGCCAAAGCTGGACGGCACGTTAAAGACATTCCCAATGACGTTTGGAAAAAACTGAAAGCCCATTACTGGCCGGGCAATGTCAGGGAATTGCGCAATGTCATTGAACGCTGCGTCCTGTTCTCCGATGGCGCAACATTTCCTGGGCAATGGCTGCAATTGCCAGGCCAGCAGCAAGCGATAAAACCACGCTATCCGCTTCCGCTGAAAACAGCATTTGTTTGCCGCTGGATGGCAGTATGGCACTGGATGATATGGATCGGTTTATTATCAAGACCGCACTGGAACGTGCGGGTAATAATTTAACCGCCGCAGCCAGGGCATTAGGGGCAACCCGTGAAACTCTCCGTTATCGGGTGCGGAAATATAATCTAAAAACAGTGGATTGAAGGCGGCATGGTATTGGTCGGGTGTATTTGTCCCCATTGTCATTAACAGGTAACAAAGAACCGCCATGCTTTTCGCGATTATGACAATTAATTTTTTGTAATCGCGGCAATACTATCCCAACTCAACTGATACGAGCATATTTCAATGAACAGTAAAAACGCATTCATTTATTCATCGCTGGCGCTCGGCGTCGCTGTAGCGATAACTAGCGGCTCCGCCTCCGCTAGCGGACCCGTGACCCCCATTCAACACCTTATCGTGGTCGTCGGCGAAAACGTAAGTTTCGACACCCTGTATGGCGCTTATAAGCCCGCTAAGGGACAGACCATAAACAATTTATTGTCCCGCCGAATTATCAAAGCTGATGGTACGCCAGGTGCCAATTACGGTTTGGCTATGCAGCGCAAAGGCATTAACCCAACTGAAAAATACTCGGCAAAACCTTTGCGTGGTGATGCGTATCCAACATTGCCTCAGCCCTATCAAACAGGCATGCTCGATCTGGCTACTTTGCAGTTCATGGATTCCATTCCTGATGCCCGTTTTCCAGCCGATCTTCCTAACGGCCCATTTCAAATCACCAAGTATGTCCCTTATGGATCAGCCAATTCTGCAACCGGCGATCCTGCGCACCGGTTCTTCCAAATGTGGCAGCAAACAGGCGGAAACAACTTCGACCATAGCCTGTTCACTTGGGTAGCCACTACTGCGGGCATTGGTGGCGACAACATCACTGATGCACCTGTACCTGGAGATGCCAAGCAAGGCGGGGAGTTGATGGGGTTCTTTAATATGTCCCAAGGTGATGCGCCGTTATTCAAGCAATTGGCGAACAATTACGCATTAAGCGACAACTTTCACCAAACGGTGATGGGCGGGACAGGCGCAAACTTTTTCGCGATAGCGACGGGTGATGTGGCGGTCTATAACAATGCTGGCATTCTGGCAACACCTCCTGCCAACCAAATCGAAAACCCAAACCCACAAGCGGGTACGGAAAATTTCTACACGCAAGATGGCTACCAAGGCGGTTCTTATGTGAATTGCTCGGATGGCAAACAACCGGGTGTCCGGTCAATTTTGAGCATTCTAAGAAAAAATAACCGTGCGGGTAACTGTGAAAAAGGCGCATTTTACCTGGTCAACAATTACGATGTGCCCTTTAACGTAGACGGGACCGCTAAAGAACTGGGTGCTGATAAATTTGTGTATCCGCCACAAACTGTGCCCACGATAGGCGAAGCCTTATCCGCCAAAGAAGTGAGCTGGAAATGGTATACCGCCGGCCGTGATGCAGGCGATGTGCTTAATGACGACATTTATCCGCTAATCCGCGCCTCGGTGGATGCCCAGGTCCCGACGACAATCCCTGAACCCGACCGTACCCAAATCGTTGATGCTAAAACGTATGGCACAACCCAGGGCGCCGTTTATAACAGCATCGGTGATCCGCACAATGCATCATCCAATGTGGTGGGCACGCCGGCATTGCGTGATCATTTGAAAGGGATGGAAACTTTCCTCAGTGATGTCAACAACGGAACTTTACCAGCAGTTTCTTTTGTGGTGCCCAAGAATCTTGTTAGTGGGCATCCTGGCTACTCAGCGCCTGCACTCTATGAATTGTTCATCAATAACTTGGTTAATGCCGTCCAGTCCAAGCCCGCATTATGGGCGAACACCGCCATTATTATCACCACCGACGAAGGTGGCGGTTATTTCGATAGTGGCTTTATCCAAAATCTGGACTTTTTTGGCGATGGCCCAAGGATTCCATTTTTAGTGGTATCACCTTATGCGAAAAAAGCTTATGTGGATCACGTCTATCACGACCATGCGTCGGTCTTGAAATTCATCGAACACAACTGGGGGCTGCAACCGTTATCATCACGTAGCCGTGATAACCTGCCTAACCCGATCACCAGCACACACCCTTATCGTCCCGATAACCAACCCGCTATTGGTGATTTAACGAGTATGTTTGATTTTTCCGTTAAAAACTAATTCAGCACCAGAAAAAAACGACCACGAAGGACACAGAGAACACGAAGTTTTCAATGCACTGAAATAAAAATGATTATTTTCTTCGTGTCCTTCGTACCTTCGTGGTAAATAATTTAGCCATTACCAGGCATTAACTTAAGCAACCACGAAGCAAAATTTTCACGGTTACGCGAGCAAATAATGACTTTGCCACGCCCAGAGAACTTCAACACCATGCCTTCGCCGCTGGTGACGCTATTGACTATCTGCCCCAAAAAACCGCCGCTTTGGGTGGCGACAGAAATCTGGTGATGCAAGCGGCTATCCCAGGCCACCACATGTGCATTGTCAATGATGATGTCTTTGCCAGGTTCAACATCCAGCGCAAAACTGGAACCAAAACCCGATACGGCAAGTTTGCCTGAACCCGACGCTTCGCAAATAAAAAAACCACCCGTCTGGCCAAACAGCGCCGAACCCAACCGTTGTGTCCGTACATTAAGGTTGACACCACTTTCAGCCGCGACAAACGCCCCGTCAGTAATCATATAACTATCGCTGCCTACGTCTAAAATCTCTATTGCGCCCGGCAATGTTGGCGCCAGCAGACAATCCCCATCACCGTGCGTCGCTTCGATATGCTGTTGAAAAAACGATTCGCCATTAGCAAAACGGCGCATCAACGCACTCCCCAGACCGCCAGTCATTTTGCCCTTAAGTTCCAGCGTTTGTTCCATCATCACCATCGCATTGGATTCGCAATAAATTTTTTCGCCGCGCTTAAGGTGGATATGTAAAAAAGGATCGATATCACCTGTTACCGTAAATTCTGCCATTATTTTTCCTGGTTGATAATTTTGTCCGCAACCAAAGGGATATACCCGGAAGGGTCATATTTTCGGTTTATTTGGCCTAGGAAATGGAGCCACTTGCAGCATTTTCATGTTTAGTGTGCGCCCGAACACACAAGAGACTGTGAAAGTATTCGTGAATATACATTATTCACCACGAAGATCACGAAGGACAC
>JAUYEP010000357.1 GCA_030689765.1 Methylovulum sp. | reverse complement strand
AACACACCCAAGCTGCAAACTTGCAACGCAAGCCCAAACCAAACCAAAAAACTGCCCGCCACACTAAAGCCCACGAAGGCAAGCCGAAACCGACAACTTTCACCCCAGAACGCCTAACGTAAAGCTAAGGGGCGTGCCGCTTACGGACGCTAAACGAAGCCCCAAGGCTTGATAAAATACCAAACTGCAAAACCGCCATGAGGCGGCACGTCCCTTTGAGCGCCATGTTAGGCCAAGAAGCACGATGAAAGCCAAACTACCTTGGACAAAAAAGCCTAAACAACGCACCGAACGGTAAACCAACACAGGACTCGCGGCTTGCGTCGTGCGCGGCTTAACCAAGCTGAACAAAAACACTAAAGCCAATCCCGCGCATGACGCAAACGCATGGCTGACACCACCTGAACCGCCCACAAACGAAACCTGACCGCAACCACTGACGCTTACGAAGACAGACCAAAGCCAACACATTCGCCCCCGAAAGCCTAACGTAAAGCTAACCGGGCGCGGCACGGGAAGCTGAAAAATAAAACCGCATTATAACCGCGCTCCGGTTGAGCGCCATGTTAGGCTAGGAAGCAGAAATTTAACTTTACTCTGACCCCAGTTATTTGTTATTAATTCCGGCATCTATATTACATATTTCGGTCGGCGCTTCGTTGCCTTCTGCAATCAACGTAATTCAACTTTTCGTCATATAAAGCATATTGACTTTTCCCACCTCTTTTAGCTTGATACATAGCTAAATCTGCTTGGTGAATAATGTCATCTATAGTGAATATCTCCTTATAAAAAGACACCCCAATGGAACATGACAGCTTATAATCTTCACTTTTAATTATCACAGGGACTTTTAACTCAGCTAAGATTTGCTTCGCTATGTTGATAACTTTCTCTTTTAACATAGACTTACAAATTTTAATGACAAACTCATCACCACCAAAACGATAAGGTGTAGCAGAAAGTTCAGCTGTTATCTGAATAAGTTTAAGAGCTACTCCTTTAAGATAATAATCGCCTATCTCATGACCATAGGTATCATTAAGATTTTTAAAACCATCTAAATCTAAAAATATAATAGAACCACTTTCTGCTTTTGCATCTTCATAGAAAGCCAATCTATTTCGAATCCTAGTTAAGTGGGGTGTGATTAAAAGTGTGGGGATTCTGTAAAATACCGTTATTTAACTTGACTTAGCCCATGGACACAAACAAAGATCAGCTTTTTATCAGCCGCCTTAACCAACACCCAAAGCTACGTGAGCGAATGGAAGCCTTGCT
>JAUYEP010000354.1 GCA_030689765.1 Methylovulum sp. | reverse complement strand
CTTCGTTCATTGAGAAATCGCTTTAATCACCGCAAGCACATAAACGCTAATGGCAATGGCTGCCAGCAATAATGCTGTCAATATATTTTTTGTTTTTATATTCATCATCTTACCTGATACGTTATCCCTCGGGGATAACGTATCCAATAACCACGAGTTCCCCCAACCGTTTAAATATGTTCGGTAGGTATCACAGTAGGCGGTGTAGTAAACGTATGATAAGGAGGCGGTGACGGTAATGTCCACTCCAAACCATGCTTGTGGGCATCTTCCCAAACTTCATCTGTTACTTTTTCACCGGTTCCGCCTCTGATGGTATCGATTACGATATACAAAAACAGCAACTGGCTGGCACCAAAAATAAATCCGCCAATGCTCGAAATCATATTCCAATCAGCAAACTGCACGGCATAATCGGGAATCCTTCGCGGCATACCTGCCAACCCCAAAAAATGCTGGGGAAAGAACAAAATATTGACTGAAACCACAGATAGCCAGAAATGTAACTGACCTATTTTTTCGTTATACATGTGTCCAGTCCATTTAGGTAACCAGTAATAACCGGCCGCCATTAAAATAAATATGGACGCAGGAACCAGCGTGTAATGAAAATGGGCAACTATAAAATAGGTGTCATGATATTGAAAGTCTGTAGGCGCAATCGCCATCATCAGACCTGTGAAACCGCCTATCGTAAACAATACAACGAAAGAAATTGAAAACAACATCGGTGCTTCAAAAGTCATAGCCCCCTTCCACATCGTCGCCGTCCAGTTAAATACTTTAACCCCGGTAGGAATCGCAATTAACATGGTTGCATACATAAAGTACAGCTCACCCGCCATAGGCATCCCCACGGTAAACATGTGGTGAGCCCAAACAATGAAGGACAAAAATGCAATCGAAGCTGTCGCATAAACCATTGAGCTGTAACCGAATAAAGGCTTACGGGCAAATACGGGGATAATTGTGGAGGCAACACCGAAAGTAGGCAAAATCATGATGTAAACTTCAGGATGGCCAAAAAACCAGAAAATATGCTGATACAGAACCGGATCTCCGCCGCCTGCAGCATCAAAGAAGCTGGTGCCAAAAAAACGGTCCGTCAACAACATCGTCACCGCGCCAGCAAATACCGGCATAACGGCAATCAAAAGGAACGCAGTGATCAACCAAGTCCAAACAAACAGCGGCATTTTCATTAAGGTCATGCCAGGAGCCCGCATGTTAAAGATAGTCGCAATGATATTGATGGCACCCAGAATTGACGAAATACCCAGCAAATGCACTGAAAAAACCGCAAAAGGCAGGGCTTTACCGGTTTGCAAGATTAGCGGCGGATATAATGTCCAGCCACCAGCAGGCGCACCGCCTTCCATGAATAAGGTGCTTGCCAGTAATAAAACACCAGCCACCAGCACCCAAAAACTCATGTTGTTCATACGTGGCAACGCCATGTCTGGCGCACCAATCATCATGGGGATCATCCAGTTGGCTAAACCTACAAAAGCAGGCATAACTGCACCGAATACCATAACTAAGGCATGCATAGTCGTCATTGAGTTGAAGAATTTCGGCTCAACAAACTGCATGCCAGGCTCAAACAACTCGGCGCGAATAATCATCGCCATTGCGCCACCGACAAAAAACATGACCAGCGCAAACACCAGATAGAGTGTGCCAATATCTTTATGGTTGGTGGTAATAATCCATCTTAAAAAGCCCTTCTCAGGACCGTGAGCGTGATCATCGTGGTGGTGATCATCATGTTCAGCTACAACAGCGGACATAGTTTATACCTCAAAAATAGTAAAAGAAGATTGAACTGGCAAGAACATTGATAGGTTATTCATCATCGTCCTGTGCAGCTGGCAGTGCTGATTGCAGCTTTTGAACCACCGAAGGCTGTACCGCATCATTTACTGAATTACCCAAGGCATTGCGGGTATAGGTTACCACCGCAGCAAAATCAGTGGCCTTTAATGTATGACCAAAACTTGGCATCATACCTTTGCCGTTCAACATTAAATCAACCTGGGCATTAATATTACCCTTAACTACTGCGCTGCCTTTCAAGGCAGGAAACATAGGCGACATACCTTGCCCTTCAGCCTGATGGCAAGAGATGCAATTACTGGTATAAACAGATTTCCCCAAGGTAACTAGCTCATCTTTCGACATATCTGCGACAGGTTCTGATTTTTCCGGCGCGACCTTAGCAACCGGTGCTGATGACGTTTTTGGCAATAATTCCTGTACGGTCTTAGGCTGTATTTCATCACCCACCGAATTACCCAATGCATTTCTAGTGTAGGTAATCACTTCAGACAATTCATCAGCTTTCAGCATCTTACCAAACGCCGGCATCCCGCCTTTACCCTTCAGCACCAGATTTACCTGGGCATTAATATCCCCCTTAACCACCGCACTGCCTGTTATTGCAGGGAAAGCACCGGGAACGCCTTTACCATCTGGCAAGTGACAGGCCGAACAATTTTTGGCATAAACCGAAGCACCTTTAGCAACCAATTCATCGCGGCTTTGATCGCTTAAATCAGCCCCTTTTTTCGCTTCTTCCTGAGCTTTTTTCACCCATACATCATAATCAGGTTGATCCATAGCAATAACTACAATAGGCATAAAGCCATGATCCTTGCCACACAACTCGGTACATTGACCGCGATAAGTCCCTGCTTTATCAACTGAAGTCCATGCTTCATTGATAAAACCCGGAATGGCATCTTTTTTCCAGCCCAAATCAGGTATCCACCATGAATGGATAACATCCGCAGCAGTGAAAAGAAAACGAATTTTTTTCTTAATTGGAATAACCAGTGGTTTATCAACATTCAACAGATAATGAGGGACTGAGCGAGGATCTATGCCAGAACCCACTTGACGCGCTTTATTGCTGGCTTCATCAAGGCTGCTGAAAAAATGAACCCCATTATCCAGATATTCATATTCCCACTTCCATTGATGACCTGTTACCTTGATGGACATTTCAGAATCCTGCACATCATCGAGTTCCAGCAAAGTTTTAGTTGCTGGAATCGCCATGCCTATCAAAATCAAGGTCGGAATTATGGTCCAGATAATTTCCACAGTGGTATTTTCATGAAACTGCGCGGCCTGATGTCCTTTTGATTTACGATGATGGTAAATCGAATAAAACATAGTGCCGAACACACCAACACCTATGAATACACATATCCATAGAATTAGCATATGCAGGTCATAAACGTCATTGCTGACTTTTGTAACCCCTTTCATTAAATTGAGCGTATAGTCCGCCTGCGCTGTCCTTAAGGCTAAAGCCATCAGTATCAGACCTGCGGATAGTTGCTTTGTTTTGTTCACGAGCAGCCCCTTCGATAGTTGTTATAAACTCTTGTTATGCGTTATATCGTTTCGTAATATCAAGACACGCCAAAGCGCGTTTTTAACTTTACGTTATAATTATCACAAATAAACTGTGCGATTTTAACCCATGAAGGTGATCTATACCAGTTGTCCTTACCATGATTTTAACCCGTAAAAAAGGCAGTAATCAAAATACGGGACCCTGCCGGTCTTTCAAAAACATTCGTGGTACTGGCCGCAGCAGCGCACGATGACAAAATCATTTCAGACCGGCCCCTGCAATATAAAACCCCATACGTTTCCCCCACCCCATTGCGCCACAACATTGCTTGGTAATTATGGATGCCGTCAGATAAACCGGTCAGGTAGCCATCCCCTATCCACACATTCCCGGAAGCACCAATCCGGCGTCGTTTCAGTCTTGTAGCTCCAAAAAAACCAGCCTAAGTATCTTTCAAACGTCGCCAGTTGCGCAGCGGCGTAGACACGAAAACCGACGGTGGTTTGAAAATCGTCCATGCCTTCCAGGGCATGGTTAAAAGGGCCATTGGCCCACAGGGAAACGACTTTTAAATTAATGCCAAGACTCCATTCGCCAACATAGGCCGACATGCCGCGGTCAAGGTTGATGCTATCGGCTTCGTTCCTCCAGTCGACAACCGTTTTTTGGATATGCCCGTATATATCGAGGTCAATTTCTTCACGGACAAAACATTGGTAGCGATGAATATCAAATACGACATTACTAAATTCCGGTTCGGTCATAAATCCGCTGTATTCAGTGTACGGGCGGAAGCCATCATGGAAAACCACGGCAACTTCTTCAGGCCTGCAATGTTTACGTATCCGGTGATAAGCATCGATGTTATATTTTTTCAACAGACCGGTATCGACATCCCAACGCGGTTCATTCAACACTTCAATGGCATGCAGGGCAGGGCGATGTTGGTAGCGTTCAGCCAGTCGCCCCAATACTGACAATGAATGGTCAAGATATTCCCGCTTAGTATGCCATTCGCAGACATCTTTGATGCCGCCGTTGTCAAAGCCATTCTGGCAGCCAGGTGCGGCATGCAAATCCAGCACGACAGATAAGCCAAACTCCTCGGCCCAATCGAAGGCACGGTCCAGTATCTCTATGCCGCCGACTACAAAAGGATGTGTATATTCGCCATAAGCGCTGTGATAAGGATAATCCGCCCCGAATATCCAGTGACCTACCGGAATACGGACTGCGTTAATGCCAGTTTTGGCTATCCATGCAAAGTCATCACGGGTGATGAACGTGTTCCAATGGTGCTTCAGCGTTTGTTCTGCATCCGCACCCAGTTCTACACAGAACGATGTTTCATCTGTTGCCTGGAGGCCTTCAAAAAGGCTGGGCACCATCCATTTTTCAATGACCAGCCAACTGCCTAGATTAACGCCACGTAATTTTTTGCCCCATTTATTATTAAAGCTGTTGTCGAATTGGGTGTTCATAGTTGTCCTTTTGCATTGAAAATACAGGGGGGTTTTACACAAAAATCTGCCGCTGATGAAATACATCGGCCGTTGGCTGATTGGTCACAGTCAGCAGCGCCGCATCGGGCAGCTCCTGACAAATCAACCGGTACATCTCGGTTTCACCATCAGGGTCAAGCGAATCAAAAGATTCCTGCAATAAAATCCACTTAGGCCGCTGCAACAGCAACCTTACCAATCCCAGGCGTTGCTGCTGTTCGCGGGGTAGCACCTTATCCCAGCAATCAACCTGATCCAGTTGTTCAACCAATTCTTTCAATCCGGTAAGCGCCAGCGCTTGCTCCAACACGCCCTGACCGATCACTTCGTCGACAGCCGGATAGCAAATTGCCCCGCGTAAGGTGCCGGTGGGCAAATACGGTCTCGGCGGCATGAAAAACATCGGTTCCTCATCAGGCAATTCAATGCACCCAGAACCCCACGGCCACAAGCCTGTTATCGCTTTGAACAACTTGGAGCCAGTAAAGGCATTGCCGGTGATAAGCACCCGCTCGCCAGCCCTGATTTCAGCATTAAGCGCAGAGACACAGACGACATTGTCCAACCTGGCGATACATAAATTCTGAAAACGTAACACAGAATCTGCGGATTTTTCCAACACGATCCGGTGGGGATCAACCCGTGCCAGTTCCAGTTCCAAATCGTCCAGCGCCTTCACCAAGCTCAGGACGCGTTCGACCGAGGCACGCCATTGCGCCACCATAGACATATTATCGACCGGCCATGACAATGCGGAAGTCATCTGCTGGAAGGCCTGCACCGATTGCATTAGTGCGCCCAACGTAATATTGCCAAGAATATAGCGGGGCGAGGAGACCAACACAGGGAATGCCATCGACAATACCGAATAGCCGGAGGTGAATTGCATAATGTGCGATATCGCAAGGGTTTGCCGGTTAAAGGCATCAACAACCTCCCGAAACAACCTAAAAAATCGCCTTTTCTCATCAGCTTCGCTATGAATCAACGCTATCGCCAGTGAATGTTCGCGGGCAGTCGCCAGATCGAACCGAAAATTTGCCTCCGCCGTTTGTTTGACATCAGTTGCATTGATTAACGGTTTACCGATACGCCACCCCAAAAAAGAAGCAACAACGGCATAAATAATGGCTATCCAAACCAGATGCCCGTAGATGGGTATCTCAACCAACCCTAAATCAATGCCCACTTTACCTGAGAGGCCCCAAAGTATGGCTGTAAAACCAATAAGCACCAACACGCTGTAAAACAACGAGTGGCAAAGCGTAATGGCCTCTTCGGTAGCGATGCGGATATCTTCGGCAATTCGCCCATCGGGATTATCGTGGTTTGCTGACTGTATATGCGTCACCAGATAATGATGCGCCTTATCCATCCATTGGCCGATGACACGTTGCGTCAACCAGCTTCGCCATTCCACCTGCAAACGGCGTTTGATGTTTAAATGGGTAACCGTAACTGCCATGCTGGCCGCAAAAATCAGCATAAGCAGTGCTACCTGTTTCAATAAGCCGGACATTGAGTGCTGTTCAAGGGCATTGAATAAAGCCGCACTCCATTCGGTAATAACGACGGCAATACCCATTTGCATAACCGTAAGCACGATCAATGCCAGCGTTTGGCCACGAATTACAGCTTTGTTTTCAGAACTCCAGAAAGGGCCTGCCAAGCGTATGAATTGAAAGAAAAATCCATTTGAATACTGCATGCAATGTACTCCAGATTGTCGGGGAAAATAGTAAAGCAAGCGTTTGAGAACCAAACCTCAAGTTTTTATTATCGTTATTAATGACGCGCCAGGATGCTTCCACTCATCGCCCTAATCTACCGTCAGGTAAAATCAACGCACAACCTCCATCCTTTATCGAGCCATTGTTAAGTAAATATTAATACTATATTTATTATTTGCAACACAACATCATACAAACATAGGTGTCTAAAAATGGGACTTTCGTAGCCCCAAACAAATAAGAGACATGATGAGGACAGACGAGATGAAGGAGGTCTTACCGGAAAACATTTGCAACTTGGCATTTAGCGGTATCCATTCCTTGCTTAAAAAGCCGATACCGATATTGGCATAAACGCGGAACTGAATATCGGCTTCCGATGTACAGCTGATATTCAACCCTTTCTTGCAAAATTACTTACAGCGGTTTCAATAGACTTG
>JAUYEP010000351.1 GCA_030689765.1 Methylovulum sp. | reverse complement strand
GGCATCATTAAGTTTATTTTTCATTAACTCATTGATTAATAAAGTTAAAACAAGTCTATTGGACAGGTTGCGGTTTGCCAAACGGGCGCATAAAACTGACCGTGACTATCAGTTCTGGCAAGAAGGTGTCCATGCCGAGCTGGTATTTAGCGAAACGATAATGCGCGAGAAACTGGAGTATATCCACAACAATCCGGTGAAACGCGGTTATGTCAATCTGCCTGAGCATTGGCGTTATTCCAGTGCTGGGCATTATGTGGGGTTGACGGGGGTGCTTGAGGTTGATGTTTGGTGTTGACGACGCTGGAGCGTCTTGGGATGCGTTCCCACGCTGGAGCGTGGGAACGATACTATAAAAACATATTTCGGAGTACAAACATGTAGGTTTGCACTCCAATCAATCAAGCATACGTCGGCTTAAACGCCTGCTCAGGATTAACGACCGGGCCATCGCCATCCCAATACGGCGACAACTTGCGCAACGTCGCCACCACACCCGGCATCACCTTCAACACTTCATCCACTTCGTGTAGGGTGTTGTAACGTGAAAATGAAAACCGTATCGTGCCGTGTGCCGCCGTGTAAGGGATGTCCATGGCCCGCATCACATGTGACGGTTCCAGCGAACCCGAAGTGCATGCCGATCCGCTGGACGCGGCGATACCTGCCTTGTTCAGCAGCATCAAAATCGCTTCGCCTTCGATGTATTCGAAGGCAATGTCGGTAGTGTTTGGCAAGCGGTTGTTCATGTCGCCGGTGACGAAACAATGCGGGATCTGTTCGGTAATGCCGCGCTCCAGACGGTCGCGCATGGCTTTAACTTTGGTGTTTTCGAATTCGATATGCTCCAGCGCCAATTCACAGGCTTTGCCCAAGCCAACAATAGATGCCGTGTTTTCAGTCCCTGCACGCCGTCCACGTTCTTGATGACCGCCACGCAGCAGCGGGCGGTAACGTGTGCCCCGGCGCAAATACAACACGCCTATGCCTTTCGGTGAATGCAGTTTGTGGCCGGACAGCGACAGCATGTCGATTTTAGTGTCCTGCAACATCATCTGGATTTTGCCGACCGCTTGCACGGCATCGGTATGGAACATCACGCCAGCCGCATTCGCCAATTCAGCCATTTCCACCACCGGAAAAATGGTTCCGGTTTCATTGTTCGCCCACATTACGGAAACAATCGCCACCTGATCGGACAATAGTTTTTTGTAAGCGTCCAGATTCAAGCGTCCGGCGCGGTCTACCGGCATCCGGTGTATCGTGTAGCCTTCTTTTTCCAAGGCTTCGCACAGGCTTAAAATCGCCGGATGCTCAACTGTTGTGGTGATGATTTCCTTTTTGTTCGGCTGGGCTTTTATAGCTGACAACAGTGCCGTGGAATTGGATTCAGTGCCGCACGAGGTAAAAATGATTTCCGAATCATGCTCACAACCGATCAGCGCCTGCACTTGCTGCCGTGCGTTTTTGATGGCCTTAGCCACACCGTCGGCAAATTTGTGTATCGACGAGGGATTGCCGTATTGTTCGAGAAAATACGGGATCATCACATCGACAACCGCCCTGTCCACCTTGGTGGTGGCGTTGTTATCCAGATAAATGTCGGTCATGGCTTGAATTCCTATGCTATGTTCACAAGTTTGGACATTTCCGAGGCGGGCACGACTTTGATAAACTCGCCCATCACTTCCATCAGCCGTTGTTGGATACCCGCAATCGTCATCGCCGCCATTTGGCAACCGTTACACGCGCCGGTCATATTGACGTAAGCGGTGTTGCCAATCACTTCGACCAGCTCGACATCACCGCCGTCCGCCATCAGTGAAGGCCTTAACGATTCCAGCACTTGCTCGATTTTTTTGATGCGTTGCAAATTGGTCAGTGGCAGTTTGACTTCGGCAACGACGGGTTGTTTGACCGGTGCGGCTTCATAGTCGAATTTCTCGCCTTTTTCCGCCAACACTTTTTCCAAAATGGCTTCAATGTCTTCATGGCAAGACGCACAGCCGCCACCCGCTTTAGTAAAATTGGTGACATCTTCAACGGTGCGCAATTTATTGGCCCAAACCATTTCTTCAATCATCACGGCATCAATCGCAAAACATTTGCAGATCAACGCGCCTTCTTCATGGTCGTCCGTCCATTCTTCACCGCGATAATTGGCGATTGCGGCTTGCAAAGCTTCACGGCCCATGACCGAACAGTGCATTTTTTCCGGCGGCAAGCCTTCCAGATGGTCGGCGATGTCCTGATTAGTCACTTTTAACGCTTCATCAATGGTCATGCCTTTGATGATTTCGGTCAGCACCGATGAGGAGGCAATCGCCGAACCACAACCGAAGGTTTGGAATCCGGCATCAAGGATGACTTCCGTCGCATCATCGACTTTTAAGGTCAGACGCAAGGCATCACCGCAACTGATGGAACCGACTTCGCCTGTCGCATTGGCATCCGCCACCGCGCCGGCATTTTTCGGGTTAAAAAAATGTTCTTTTACTTTGTCTGAATAGTCCCACATGGTGTTGTCCTCAAATAGGGTGCGCTGCGGTAGCGTAGGGTGGGCAATGCTTTTTTGCCCACCATTTTATTGCGTAAATTGCATTCCCAGTGGGCAAAACAGCCTGCCCACCCTACGGTGCTTGGGTTACGAGCAGGTCTTGGTCCCAGTCCCGCTAGGGTTGGGGTTAAACGAAGAACCGCAAGCGCAACTTTTCGCCGCATTTGGGTTGGTAAACTTGAATCCTGAACCGTCAAGACTATCGAGAAAATCAATCGACATGCCATCCAGCATCGGCAGGCTGACCGGATCGACATAGACTTTAACTTCGCCGCAATCAATCACTGTGTCTTCCGCAGTGTTCTCCGCTTCAAGCTTTAATCCGTATTGGTAACCCGAACACCCCCCATCGGTGACTTCGATACGAAGCCCGGCTGTGGGTGTCTCCGAACTGGCGATAAAACGACCGACAGCGTTAATGGCTTTTTCTGTTAAGGTAATCACAAGAGTCTCCTGAAAGGTTTGGCATCGTTCTTGTAATGACTTAAAGCAACCTGTGTGCCATTATGAATTTATTTTTATAAGCAGATGATTATTATTAAGATAATATTTATTATCAACAGGTTCTGGATAGCTGTGTCAGACAATCCATCCAGTTTTGTAAGCTTTGCTACAAAAATACAGCCATTGGCGAGGAAATAAAATGAGAGTAGAAGATTTAGATATAGGCGATATTGTCTATGCCGCCACTGCCATTACCGACGATGGCTCAATGCCTGATGGTGTTGAAGGCGAAATATTGGCTGAAGCAGGGACTCGTGGTGTTATCGCAATGATAGGCCATGTTGAGGAACAACCCGAACGCAATGTTTTTCTGGTGCGTTTCGAGGACAAAGAAATGAATCTAGGAAACCCGATAGGTTGCTGGGTTGAAGATTTGATGGTTGAGCCTAAGTTGGTTAATTAGCAAGCGGGATAGTTTGGTAAAATGGCGCTCATGGATTCTGGCTACAATTAACTGGCGTCCATGTTTCCCACATCCATGAGATTATCACCATGACCAAAGCCAACAACAAAATAGTTAACATTAAACCAAAAACACAGGCAAAGACCTTATCCGCCGCGCAAAAACAATTTAATAGCCTGAGCAAAAAAATTGACGGGCAAAAAAAGTTACTGCTGGAATGGAAAGAAACCATCCCGTCTTATCATCAAAAAGTCGGGCTGGAATACGATCCATTGGTAGAAACGCTTAACCAGCATCAATTGCAGTGGATACAGTTATTGGATAAGTTTTACGACCAACCCTTGTTCAAAAAGGCCGACAAGGTAAAAATCAAGCATTTGATTATCGAAGTGTGTGAAGATTTGCTAGTGGAAATGGACACCGATGAAGTGAAATCTTTGTTCAATAAATATGGCGATGAAGATTTCGATACACTTAAACAAGAAACTGATGCGGCAGTTGGTGAATTCATGAAGGGCATTGTCAAGGACATGCTTAACGTGGATCTTGGGGATGATGCCGA
>JAUYEP010000347.1 GCA_030689765.1 Methylovulum sp. | reverse complement strand
CCTAACGTAAAGGTAAGGGGCACGCCGATCACAGAAGATTAACGAAGCCACCGAACCTTGAAACACACAAAACTTCAAAACCGCCACAGGTCGGCGTGTCCCTTTGACCGCCATGTTAGGCAGGGCAGCACACTGAAACCTAAACCGACACGGACAAAAAAGCTAAATCAAGCGCAGAATGCTAACAAAACACCTGACTCGCGGCTTGCGTCATGCGCGGGGTAACTTGGGTAGCGTTTATGTGGCTTGGGTTTGCCGCGCACGACGCAAGCCGCGAGTCCGATGTTTGATTAGCACACGGTGCATAGTTCAGCTCTTTTGTCCGCTTCGGTTTAGGCTTCCGTGTATTACCCTGCCTAACATGTCGGTCAAAGGGACGCGCCGCCCGTTGACGGTTTTGAAGGTTTGGTTTTTATCAAAGGTAAGTGGCTTCGTGTAAGCCCGTCAGGCGGCATACCCCTTACCTCTACGTTAGGCTTTTCGTGCAATGCAAAGGCAACACGTTCCGCATTGTGTGAAAGTGCCATAAAGCGAGGACGGTAATGGTAAGCGAGGCGTATACAGGTAAGGTTTTCGATATTGAAAAGTGTCGGGCAAAGCCAAGGGGGGTGGCTGATTTGGTTGATTGTCTTGTGCCAGAACAGGCCGGTTTTTGCGGTTGTTCCCTCTCTTTCGGCTACAGTTATTTTTATAAGCATCCACGCCGAAATGAATTTATCGGGAATACAAAAAAGCTGCGGGACGACGCAAAGTAAGCGGCACGGTCTGGCTGCCCACCACACATCGGCGGCGGCAAGGTTTAGCTTTTGTCAGGCGGCGCTTCCCGTCCGCCTTTAGGATTGCTGGCACTTTTGGGTTGTCGTTTTGGTCGGACTTCGGCTTTTGTTGCGTCTAGGGTTGTGCGCTTTCGTCCCTGCCGCTTCTGCCTGCACGCTGGGTTAGGCCGTTCCGGTTTTAGCGTTTGGCTTTTGTTCGGGTTGTTTTGTAGGGCGTGTTGATGGCAAGCAAGCCGTCGGGATGCCAGGCTTGGTATTTTAGGCATGGTGGCCTTGGCTGTTTGCTTGTTGTAGCCCACCTTCCAGGTTGTTTAGCTTTGGCTCCGGTGGTAAAGTCCGATCATTGTTGGGTTTGCATCTCAGGCTTCATGGTGGGTTGGGTTGTTTGCCTGTCCCCCGCCCTTTAGCTTGCCCAACTCCAGTGGTAAAGTCCGGTCATCGCTGGGTTTGGTGTTAGCCGCACTTCGGGGCAAACCAGATTCTTTTGGTTGGTGGTAGTTTGGCTTTGGCTGTATTACCCGGCCTAACAAGTCGGTCAAAGGGACGCGCCGCCCGTTGGCGGTTTTGGAGTTTGGTTTTTATCAAGGTTTGGCGGCTTCGCTAGCTTTCTCAACAGCACGCCCCTTAGGTAACTCGCAATAAATACCCCACCACCATCACGCCCGCAGTGGCTGGATAGTTATGCAATATTTTGGCAGTACGGGATGACGCGTTATCCGGTCGGCGATGGGTTGAAAAGCC
>JAUYEP010000338.1 GCA_030689765.1 Methylovulum sp. | reverse complement strand
ATCCTGTGGCGTACAGGCGCATATTAGCCATTGATGGTTAAGGTACGATCCGCCAAATGCAGCCATAAAAAAATTATCCGCCAGCACATAGTCTTTCGCCCACTGCCACAGTGGAAGTTTTGAGCCGTCGTAATAGCCCATAACCAGACCGCCTGCATCGGAAATGGCAGCAAAACGGTTGTTCAGACCCCCCGCATGTTGTTCGATATTTTGATAATAGCGATGCACCAGATCACGCGACTGCGCAGATAAAGGCAGGTTTAAAGGTGGGCCGTCTATCTGGAAAGGTTGGTTAGGCAGAGGGGCGTCGATTGTTGGCGTGTTGTCGGTCTTGCTTGCCCAGATTGGCGGCAGCCGTGCAAACGGTTTACCGTCATGATCGAGCTGTGTAGTTTGCCCAACGCTTGCCTGGTTGATGCCATTGGCGCCCGGAAACAAACCGTAAAGATTATCGAAACTGCGGTTTTCGGCGTAGATAATAATGATATGCCCAATGTCATCAAGGGCAGGGCGGGTGGGTTGGTTTGCGCAACCGGCGGGCAGCGCCGAAAGCATAGCGACGATTGAGAATGTAACGGTAGTTTTGGTGGGATAATTGATGGGTAATCTATTCATAACACGCTCAGGCAGAGATATCAGGGATATTTAGTTCGGGTGTAACTATTCAGCCCCCCTCTTTGGAAAAGAGGGGTTAGGGGAGATTTTATTAGATACGCCCCCTCGCGTTGCTCTCCCCCTTTTTCAAACATGAGTATCTACACAAGTTTTGCAACCATTTGATTTTTATGAAATTGCCACTTTTCGTCAAATATGCTAACTATTTGTTTTACAAGAACTAATCAAAGATGTGTAGATACTTATGCTTTTTCAAAGGGGGAGGTGAAGACTTACGTTCGGGTTTACCGACAGGGCATAAAAGTATAGTGTAACCCGACAATGGTTGCCCGTCGTGTTGGGTTACGCTACGCTTGCCCGATCTACACAGTTTATTGGAGACTGCCATGTTTATTTTTATTGCCCTTAGTCTTGCCTTGTGTTTTTTGGTGCAGACGGCCAGCCCACTATTAAATATACTGGATTCCCAGATTGTCATTTATATCGGTGTTGCGTTAGCTGTTGGCTGCATGGTCGGTAATATTGTCAAAAAAAAGGCGGCTAAAATCTGGCATGATGTGTTTGCTGGCAGCGTTTTAATTGTTTGGTTTGCTTACTGGCGGTCATCATTTAACGAGGATTCGCCGATATTCTTCTTTTTTCCTCTTTATTTCGTGTTTATGGCGGCATTTATCGAGCTGTTTTTTGCGGGTCAACACCAAAAAATAGATACAGCAACGTTACGGCAGATGCAATCCCTTGTTAAAAATATTAGTGTCCAGCCTTGGATGGTCATGCTGGGTGTTTTAGTGAGTCTGGAATGGCAACAACATTATTTGCTGTACCCAGTGATGATGACCTTACTGCTTGTACGTTTTGCATTGTTTAGCTATTTGGAGCTGGAATAACCCGTAAGGCAATGGGCGCCTCCCACCTATCGGCCCAATGTGCCAGGCTGATGGTTTTGTCCTCAAAACTTAGGGTGAAAAAGTTATAATTTCACCATTCAATCCAATATGGCAACCGCCCAGGAACTTTTAATGATAGTTGTCGAAACCCTCATCCACGCCCGCTGGATTATACCTGTTGAACCCGATTCCGTAACCCTAGTGCATCACTCCCTCGTTATTGATGCGGGCAGGATTATTGACCTGCTGCCTACGGAGCTTGCAAAACAAAAATATCAGGGCGTAAGCATAGAAAACCTGGAAAACCATGCCCTGTTACCTGGGTTGATAAACAGCCATACCCATGCGGCAATGACCTTGATGCGCGGTATTGCCGATGATTTGCAGCTGATGGACTGGTTGACCCACCATATTTGGCCGCTGGAACAAAAATGGATGAGTGAAGCGTTCGTTAGGGACGGGACTGATTTGGCGATTGCCGAGATGATCCGGGGTGGCACAACCTGTTTTAACGATATGTATTTCTTCCCTGACATCACGGCGGGACAGGCGATACAGCATGGCATACGCGCCAGTATTGGCCTGATTGTGTTTGATTTTCCAACAGTCTGGGCCCAAAACAGCGATGCCTATATTGAAAAAGGTTTGGCCCTACATGATCAACTGCGGCATCAACCACTGGTCACCACTGCATTTGCACCGCACGCGCCTTACACAGTTTCCGACGGGCCGCTGCAAAAAATCAGGATATTGTCCGATCAGCTCGACAAACCGATACACATCCATGTCCACGAAACCCTGCATGAAGTCGAACAGGCGCAGCAGCAAAGTGGCAAACGGCCGCTGCAACGGCTGCATGAACTCGGTCTCGTCAACCCATCATTAATGGCTGTTCATGCCACTCAGTTGACGGATGAAGAAATTGCCTTGCTTGCGAAGACAGGCGGGCACATCGTGCATTGCCCTGAATCCAACCTGAAGCTCGCCAGCGGCTTTTGCCCAGTCGCCCGTTGTATCGCTGCTGGCATTAATGTCGCTTTGGGTACCGATGGCGCAGCCAGTAATAATGATCTGGACATGTTCGGGGAAATGCGCACCGCAGCATTGTTGGGCAAGGCCGTTGCAGGGGACGCCAGCGCTGTTCCGGCGATGGCGGTATTGCGCATGGCGACGATTAACGGCGCGAAAGCGTTGGGTCTGGCCCATGAGGTCGGCTCGTTAGAGATAGGCAAAGCTGCAGATGTCATCGCTATCGACCTGAACCAGCTGGAAACCCAACCTTTATACTGCCCAGTCTCGCAAATCGTTTACGCGGCAAGCCGCCAGCAAGTCACTGATGTTTGGGTTGCCGGCAAACGGTTGTTAAACCAGCGCCAACTGACGACGGTAAATATCGATGAATTGACGACAAGGCTCATACAGTGGCAGCAGCGTTTGAGCCAGAACCCTGATGCGGGTTAATGATTGCATCCTGGCGCTGACTGCCAGTCTGGTTTCTATTCGGCACTTTTCTGGGGCGTAGTCTTTACCGATATGTCTGCATCAGCCTCCAGGCTGTTCAGCACGGCATTGAATTCAGTCTGACCAAACGCATTGGCAATATTCTTTTTCGCCAAATCAAGTTGCTTTTTATCGGCATCGCCCATAACACCTTCCGTTACTTTAACTAAACTGGCAACGACTTGATCGCCAGAAGGTAGGGCGGTAATAAATGCGCCAGGCTTACCGCCAACTGGCTTTGCCGCTTTAAAGGTTGCCTCGAGTACAGACGGCGGCAAATCTGCTGTTCTACGCGTCAATCCCTTGGCGTTTTTAACATCGAGTTTATATTCGGCCGCCACAATCTGAATGGTTTCACCCGACTGTAAGCGTACTTTTATTTGTTTTGCCTTTTCGTCGGTTAATGATTTAGCTTTGTCGGTTAATAAAACGCCAACAACATCTTTTCTGACAGTATCCAAATTCCGTAGGGACGCCGGTTTATGTTCCTGCAAACGTAATACCACTAAAAGCTCAGTGCCCAGTTCTATAGGCGTGCTGTTGTTGCCTTGCAGGACTTCTTCAGTAAATGCTGCGCTGCGTATTTTGTCATCAGCAGCAATGCCTTCGCCTTTATCTTTGGTAAACAACGTAGATTTTTTAACGGTAAGCCCTAGGGCATCGGTTATCGATTGAAGGTTATCAGGATTTTGATAGCTTAATTCCGCTAATTTTTCACCTGACTCATAAAAGGCATTTTCTGCCTGGGCTTTTTGGTAGGCCTTGGTAAGTTCATTTTTGACAGTGTCAAACGATTTGATTTCACCCGGTAATAATTCCGTCACCTTTATCAAGTGATAACCGAACGCAGATTTGACCGGATTGGACACTTCACCTTGTTTTAATGCGGTTGCCGCATCTTCAAACGCTTTTTCCATGACGCCAACATTAAACAAACCCAAATCACCGCCTGTTTTAGCGGTTACCTTGTCATCAGATATCTCGGATGCCAATGTGGCAAAATCTTTATTGGCTAGCTCTTGTTTGGCTTTTAGCGCTTTTTCTAAGGCCAAACTTCCGTTAGTTTTATCATTGGCTGCAAACAGGATATGACTGATTTTTCTACGTTCCGGTGTCGTGTATTGGTCTTTTTGTTCTTCATAAAAAGCTTTTAATTTATCATCAGTAACTACTATTTTATTAGCGATTTCAGCAAGTGACAATTCGATATATTCTACGGAAACTTGCTCGGGAGATTGGTACAAATCTTGATGCTGCTGATAGAAATCTGCAATTTCTTCTTCTTTAGGTTGTTCCGATACTGGCTGCAAGTTAAGCGACACATATTCGACATCGCGTTGCTGGTTCTGAATTTTGAAGAAATTTTCCACATCATATTGGGTGGCAATGGCACTGTCGACAATACTGTGCTGAAACTGCTCCATCACCAACGCATTCTTAATCCTGCTAACAAATTCATTCGATGACAGCCGTTGGGAGGCCAGCAATGACTTATATTTCTTATCATCGAAGCGTCCGTCTGTCTGGAAATATTCCAATGTTTTAATAAATTCGCGACTATTGCCGTCTGTTGCCGTTAACCCTGTTGCATGGACATACTGCAATAACACTTCATCCTTTATCAGTTTTTGCAAAGCCTGTGCTTTCAGTGTCTGTTCATCAATGCCTAATCCCCTAAGGCTTTGGCTGTATTGCTCATAAGCTTTATTGACATCACGTTGAAAAAAATCCTTGTTGCCAACGGATGCGACCGGTGCTTCCTGTCCGTTATCCAGGTAATTATTGATACCCCATAATGCAAAAGGTACACAAATGACTATCAAAATACCCCATGCAAAAGCGCCTTGCGATTTTTCTCTAATTTTGGTTAGCATAGATCTGCCCTAAATAATTCAACTTACGATGCAAAAAAAAAGCCCCGAACCAAAGTGGTACGGGGCTTTTTTGATTTTTGGCGAAGCGGACGGGACTCGAACCCGCGACCACCGGCGTGACAGGCCGGTATTCTAACCAACTGAACTACCACTCCAAAGTCTGGTGGGTGCTGAGGGGTTCGAACCCCCGACCCTCGCCTTGTAAGGGCGATGCTCTCCCAGCTGAGCTAAGCACCCGACTAATTTTGACTAGTTTACAGCATCTTTTAAAGATTTGCCAGCTTTAAATGAAGGAATTTTTGCAGCTTTAATGGTTATTTCTTCTCCAGTTTGTGGATTACGGCCTTTACGTTCCGATCTTTCTTTTACAGAGAAAGTGCCAAAACCCACTAAAGCAACTGATCGTTTATCAGGATCAGGATTGCTCAACGCACTGGTCACTGCGCTTAAAAAACCATCTAAAGCACGTCCTGCTTCTGCTTTTGTTAATTCAGCAGACTCCGCTATAGCATCAATAAGTTCCGATTTATTCATTATTCCCCCTAGGAAATCATTTTTATAAGTGTTGTGCGAGACGTGTGTCAATTCTTATGTCTGCTAACAGCAACACAAGAAACGCTGGTATTTATATCAATTGGGCTTACATAGTGTCAAGGATTAAAACCCCCTGAAGCCTTGATGCTTGCGGTTTCGCGTAATTGATTGGGGGGGCCGGCAAACATTGCTAGTGCGCAGTTAGACCTGTTGCAATAGTTTTTACAGCATCGGTTTCATTCTTTACTGGCTCTTCGTTCACTATTTTTTCAGTTGGAATGGGCATATATTGCAAAGCCACTTCCAGCACCTCATCTATCCAATGTACTGGCTTAATGATTAAATTGTGTTTGATGTTTTCAGGTATTTCTACCAGATCTTTTTCATTTTCAGCAGGGATTAAAACGGTGGTTATGCCGCCCCGGTGTGCCGCCAGTAATTTTTCTTTCAATCCACCTATCGGCAACACCTCGCCACGCAAGGTAATCTCACCTGTCATGGCGACATTGGCACGCACCGGTATTTTGGTCAAGGCTGAAATAATGGCCGTACACATGCCTATGCCGGCACTGGGGCCGTCTTTAGGTGTCGCGCCTTCAGGAACGTGGACATGAATGTCATTTTTCTGAAACAAATCATTATCGATGCCTAAAATTTCCGAACGGCTTCTGACCACCGTCATTGCCGCTTCTATCGACTCCTTCATGACCTCACCGAGCTTACCTGTAGCCGAATGCTTGCCTTTGCCTGGAATGACTGCCGTTTCAATGGTCAACAACTCACCGCCCACTTCTGTCCATGCGAGGCCCGTCACTTGCCCAATTTGATCCTGCTCTTCTGCGATACCATAGTTGAAACGCCTTACGCCCAAATAATCGCCTAAATTTTCATCGGTAACCAGAACCCTTTTGTTATCGGGCTTTAATAGCAGCGCCTTGACAACCTTGCGGCAAATTTTGGAAATATCACGCTCCAGATTCCGAACGCCCGCTTCACGCGAGTAATAGCGGATCATATTTCTGACCGCCGGTTCTGAAATGTCTATTTCATTCCCTTTAAGGCCGTTATTTTTAACCTGCTTGGGGATTAAATAGCGCAGTGCGATATTGATTTTTTCATCTTCCGTATAACCTGCAAGACGAATAACTTCCATTCTGTCCAATAACGCGGGCGGAATGTTCATCGTATTCGCCGTTGCAACGAACATGATGTCAGACAAATCAAAATCGACTTCCAGATAATGGTCTGAAAACGTATGGTTTTGCTCAGGATCCAGCACTTCCAGCAAAGCGGAGGCAGGATCGCCACGAAAATCTGCCGCCATCTTGTCTATTTCATCCAGTAAAAACATTGGGTTACGCGTTTTCACTTTCGCCAGATTCTGCAAAATTTTGCCTGGCATCGAACCGATATAAGTGCGGCGATGCCCGCGAATCTCGGCCTCATCGCGTACACCACCGAGTGCCATGCGCACATATTTGCGGTTGGTCGCCCTGGCAATTGATTCGCCTAGCGAGGTTTTACCCACGCCTGGAGGCCCAACCAAGCATAAGATAGGCCCTTTAAGTTGCTTTACCCGTTGTTGCACGGCGAGATATTCCAAAATTCGTTCTTTAACCTTCTCCAGGCCATAATGTTCAGTTTCCAAAACCTGTTCGGCAATTTTTAAATCATGCCGCACTTTGGTTTTTTTCTTCCACGGCACGCTCACCATCCAGTCGATATAATTACGCACCACAGTCGCTTCGGCTGACATTGGCGACATCAACTTAAGCTTGTTAAGCTCTGTTTCTGCCTTGGTTCTGGCTTCCTTGGACATGCCGGCTTCGGCAATTTTTATTTCCAGCTCTTCAATTTCATTTGGGACATCATCCATATCACCCAATTCTTTCTGAATCGCTTTCATTTGTTCGTTAAGATAATACTCGCGCTGGTTTTTTTCCATTTGCTGCTTAACACGGACACGAATTTTCTTTTCCATTTCAAGAATGTCAACTTCGCCTTCCATCAGCGTCATCAAGCTTTCCAGTCGGTTCTCTATATCAGCGTTCTCCAGTATCTTTTGCTTTTCATAAACCCTTAAGTTCATGTGGGCCGCCATCGTGTCAGCGAGCCTGCTAAGGTCATCGATACCCGCCAGTGACGTCAGCACCTCGGGTGGAATTTTGTTATTCAGCTTGACGTACTGCTCAAAAGAATTAATCGCTGTCCGTTGCAGTACGTCCTGTTCTTGCTCAGAAAGCACCAAAACATCTTCCAGTGGACTAACCATTGCGGAAAAAAAAGTTCCTGTATCTTCATAGCGTGTCACCGCATTACGCTGACAGCCTTCTACCAATACTTTGACCGTGCCGTCCGGTAACTTCAATAATTGAAGGATATTAGCCAGCGTACCCACCTGATAAAGATCAGCAAACTCAGGTTCATCAACCTCGGCTTCTTTTTGTGCAACCAATAGTACCTGTTTACTGTCCCTCATAGCCGCATCCAACGCATCAATAGAGCGTTCCCTGCCGACAAATAAAGGGATCACCATGTGCGGATAAACCACGACATCTCTAAGCGGTAACACCGGGATCAATACATTTGCTTGTTGTAAGTCTGTCATCTTATGCGTTTTTACCAATGTAATCTTTTAAAAAACAAGATTATGAGGGTAGTAATTAAAATAGCAAGGATTCAAGGCTAAAATTATCCTGATTAGCAAGCGGCTTCAGCTAGGCTCAAAGCTACTGGAGTTCAAAGCTCGCTTTGAGCCTTCAAACAGCCAGAGCAAGCTCAGGACTCCAGCCTATCGTCTGCCAACTGAAGCAGCTTGCTAATCAGGAAAATTATTTTAAGCGTTGATGTTATTATTTTACCGACTGGGACGACCGGTCATTTTTTCAATACGACGAGGAAACATGATGCCAAAATATATAATTGAACGTGAAATTCCAGGTGCAGGCTCTTTAAGCGCCGCAGATTTACAGGGCATTTCGCAAAAATCTTGTGGAATCCTTAACGGAATGGGCACTGGCATCCAGTGGGTTGAAAGCTATGTGACAGATGATAAAGTCTATTGCATCTACATTGCGCCCGACGCGGCATCTATCAAGGAACATGCGGATAAAGGCGGCTTCCCTGCCAACCGTATATCCGAAATTAAAACGATGATAGATCCGACCACTGCTGAAGCTTAAGACGACAAAAGCGATACCGGGCATTCTGCAAAGGATGCCCGGCATCGTTAACAACAATAATAACTACGCCAAGAGACTACGATGAAATCAACAAACACCATAAAAGCCTTGATGCTGGGGGTGACCCTGCTTTGCCCGATGCTGGCAGAGGCTGAGATGCTCGCCATGCTGAACTATGAAAGTAAGCCGAAAGAAACGCCCAGGCGCGAAGGCATAGCGATTATCGATGTCGATCCCGACTCTGAAAATTTCGCGAAAATAATCACTGATATTCCGCTGCCGCCGGATTTGGTCGCCCACCATCTTTTTTATAACAAAGATGCCAGCAAGGCCTATTTGACTGCCTTGGGCAGTAATCCCCTGCAAGTCATGGACATGAAAAAATACCCTTATCGCCTCAAGACCATTGACGTGCCTGACTGCAAGGTCGGTGAAGATGTGGTTTTTTCTGACGACAACAAAACCTGGTATTTGACCTGCATGGGTTCCAGTAATGTGATCGTCGGCGATGCCGTGACGGATAAACAAATCAAGGTCATCGAAGCGCCGGTAGCCAAATCGAATACGACATTTATCAGTTACCCGCACGGCATCGGTTTGCAGGATGACATCGACCGCATTATCGTGACCAGCACAGTACGGCCTTCTGATCTAGGCGTTCCTGGTGAAACGGTGACCGTTATCGAAGCCAGCAGCGGCAACGTGTTGTCCACGCACAAACTGTCTGACAAACCCTCACCCTCCGGTGTCGCCCCCGTCGAAGCGGTGTTTTTACCCGGCGCAAAACCGGCATTGGCCTACATCAATAATATGTTTGGCGGCACCGTTTGGACGGGGACATGGGATCAAGCCGACAAAGATTTTAAATTCCAGCAGATATACGATTTCAACCCCGGCAAACAAGGCGTGCCGCTGGAAATTTACTTCAACCACAAACATGACCGCATGTACATCACGACCGCAAAGCCTGGTTATCTGAATGTGTTTGATATAAGCCAACCGAAACAACCCAAGTTATTGAAAGCCATTCCAACAGCGGGTGGCGCCCATCATGTCGGATTTTCACCTGACGGACATTATGCTTTTGTGCAAAACAGTTTCCTGAATCTGCCTGATATGGATGACGGCTCGATTACCGTTGTCGATCTGGTCAAGCTGGAAAAAAAATCAACCATTGATACGCTGAAAAAACAGGGGCTTAACCCTAACTCTATCGTGATGTTGCCGGAATGGCATCATGACAGCGCACATTAAAACCGCTATGTTTTAAGCAGAAAAGGCCGCATCATGCGGCCTTTTCCTGACAAAAGTCACTGGTCAACTTAATGAATAACGCCGTTCAAACACGTCTTCCCAAGACAATCCCTTAATTTTAGTTTCCTGGCGCATTTCATCTTCGGCTTCTACAATCGCTAACGATAAGCAACCCTCCCATAATTGCTTAATGACATCATTACTCAGGCTAGGCGTTTCTTCCTGAATATCGCTAATTTCCACTCGTGCATTATAAATAGTTGCTATCCAGCTTCTTGAGCGGTAATCGGGTTGTGTTTGCCATTTAATAATGTGCTTCATCAGCCTAATGAGCTGGCTTTTCAAGGCGCGTTTTTCTGAACGGGACAAAGCGTTGATTAACTCCTTAATGCCGTTATCGGCTTCTGACGAATTACCCCGTTGTAATTCATGATGAATGGCGAGCGCCGTTTTATAGTGGGATGTCGCTGATAATTCTTGCCAATTCATACCTGTCCTCCAATTGATTTTTGCAACTATCTTACTGGATTTTGTTCTCTAGTTCTGCAAACCCGCACTGCTTTAATTATAAGCGCAAGGCTTGTCCATGCCGGTAATGGCGCTGATGACGCCAAACCGTCATGTGACAAGCGCCACAACACCTTAGCCAATAAATCCGCCTCGCCAGTCTCAAAGCTGAACGCATCCGTCTCTTTACGCAACCAGGTGAACTGCCGCTTAGCCAGTTGCCGTGTGGCGGCGATAGCTTTTTCGGTCATCGTTTCAAAATCATATTCGCCCTGTAGATAAGACCAGACTTGCCGATAACCCACGGCCCTGATCGCAGGCATGTTTTCGTTCAAATCGCCACGGTTGTAAAGTGCCTGCACTTCTTCAACCAAGCCCTGCGCCAACATCTGCCGGAAACGTTGTGCAATAACGTCATGCAGGATTTTTCGATCCGGCGGCGCTATGATTAATTTTATGGTTTGATACGGAAGGGGTTGCACCTGGGCCGCTGTAAAAAACGAGCTTAATGGCTGACCGCTGATTTCATAGACTTCCAGCGCGCGTTGTATACGTTGCGGATCATTCGGATGTATTCTCGCCGCCGCTTGCGGATCGACCTGGGCTAGGCGCTGATGCAACGCCTCTTTGCCTAATTGCCCCAGTTCCTGATCAAGCCGGGACCTTATGGCAGGATCGGCTGCTGGCAAGACAGCCAGCCCAGCCGTTAGCGCATTAAAATAAAGCATCGTACCGCCGACCAGAATCGGTAGTTTTCCCCGTTGACTAATATCCGCCATCAATGCCAGCGCCCGGGTTCGAAATTGCCCCGTTGAAAAGGCTTCTGACGGGTCGAGTATATCCAGAAGATAATGGGGAACACCGCCCCTTTCTGCGGGCGTCGGTTTGGCGGTGCCAATATCCATACCTTTAAATACCAGCGCAGAATCAACGCTGATAATTTCACCATCAAGCTGTTGTGCGAGTTGTACAGCTAATGCAGTTTTGCCTGAGGCGGTTGGGCCCATGATTAAAAGGGCTGGAGCTTGTTGCATAGGTTATGGGTTGGTTTGGGTTACGGGACGCGCCCTTCAGCTTCAGCAGATTGATTAATAAACCACGAAGAACACGAAGTTCACAAAGAAAATCCAACGTAAGGCTTCGTGTTCTCTGTGTTCTTCGTGGTTTTATACCTTAAGTTGGTGTGTATGTTGCCTAGGCTTTATTGCCCACGCAAAAAGAATTTATCAAGATCAGCCGTCGATAAGGCTATCCAGGTTGGTCGCCCGTGGTTGCATTGCCCGCTTCTTTCGGTTTGTTCCATTTCACGCAGCAAAGCGTTCATTTCGTCTATGCCCAAGCGGCGATGCGCCCGCACGGCGCCATGACAGGCCATCGTCGCTAACAGTTGGTTGGAATGCTCTTGTATGCGTTGGCTCATGCCATGTTCAGAAAAATCCGCCAACACGTCACGTAGCAACGTTTCCATATCACCGTCACGCAATAAAGCGGGTACAGAACGCAGGATAAGAATTTCAGGCCCGGAGCGGCTGACTTCAAAACCCAGCGCATGGAAAAAATCGTATGCCTGTTCCGCCAAATCGGCTTCTGCCAATGTGACAATGAGTTTAACCGGCAGCAGCAAAGGCTGGCTAGGTACTGCGCCTTGCTGGTATTGGCGTTTTAACCGCTCATAAGTGACACGTTCATGCGCAGCATGGGCATCGACCAAAATGATGCCGGAAGGCGTTTCGGACAAAATAAAAACATTGTGCAGATGGGCGATTGCGAAACCTAGTGGCGGCGGTATCTCCGAAGTAGGCTGTGGTAAATTTTTTGCAGGCTCTTGATACAGGTTGGCATACAACTTTATCTGCTCTTCCACCTGCAAAGGCAACGATGACTGCTGCGGCGGCCTGGCGCTGTAGGCGAATTTAGCGCCAACAGCCGCTGGCGGCTGTACCGGCATCGGTAATCCTACTGACGATTGCGTGGCAATGTCCTGATGCCCCGGCCTTAATACAGCCAATGACCGGTGCAATGCAGAAAACAAAAAATCATGCACGAGACGGCCTTCCCTGAACCGCACTTCGAGCTTTGCCGGATGGGCATTGACATCAACCAGCGCGGGGTCTAGCGTCAGATACAAGACAAAAACCGGATGCCGGCCATGATATAGCACGTCCTGATACGCCTGCTTAACCGCATGGGCAACCAGTTTGTCCTTGATTAACCGGTTGTTGACATAGAAAAACTGCATGTCCTGCTGGCTGCGCGAAAATGTCGGCAATCCTACCCAGCCCGTCACAGACAGGCCCGAGGCGGCAAAGTCGATGGTTATGGCATTGTCAATGAACGCCGGTCCGCAAATAAGGGCAACCCTTTGTTCCTGCGCCTTATCAGTTGCAGCGGGTCTTAAATTCAGCACTTCTTTTTGGTTATGGAGCAGCGTAAAGCCAATATCAAAGCGGCTTAAGGCCATGCGCTCAACCAGTGTTTCAATATGCGCGAATTCGGTTTTTTCGGTTTTTAAAAACTTACGGCGGGCGGGCGTGTTATAAAACAGATCGCGTACATCGACTGTTGTGCCTTGCGGATGCGGATCGGGTTGTGGCTCAAAGTTTTTTTCAGAGCCATCGCTATCGACGCGCCAGGCGCAATCTGCACCAGCGATACGCGAAATCAGTGTCAATCGTGCCACTGAACTGATACTGGGCAGGGCTTCACCACGAAAACCCATGCTGGCGACCTGTTCAAGATCCTGTAACGTGGCAATTTTGCTGGTTGCATGCCGTGATAAAGCCAGTGGCAGATCGTCCTTGACGATGCCAGAGCCGTCATCCCTGATTTTTATCCGTCTGGCCCCGCCTTGTTCTATGTCGATATGGATATGGTGGGCACCGGCATCAAAACAGTTTTCGACCAGTTCCTTAACGACAGACGAGGGCCGCTCAACCACTTCACCTGCGGCGATTTGGTTGACGAGTTGCGTGGGGAGGCAGTGGATACGCATGGGATGGCCTAAATTAAATCGGGTAATGTTCCTGTCACAGTACGGATGCCACTATTGCAGGGGTATCACTTTGTTCATAAGCAGTTGAAATTTCATGTTGGTTTCTGATTTGACGGCGATAGCAGCAATATGGTTTTCAGAAGGCCATAGTTGCCAAAACTGCCAATGTGCCGGGTTATCTTCCATGCGCGGATCAAAGCTAATTTGCACGGGCTGATTTTCGCTGATCATGAAGCCAAATTGCTTTAAGGGTAGGGCCAGCCCCATACCCCTGGCTTTAATGTACGCTTCTTTAAGCGTCCAGTATTCGAAAAAACGCCGGGATTGTCCGCTCTCAGGCAGGTTGTGCAGATCTTCAGCTTCCTGTCTTGAAAAAAAATGCCCGGCAATATCCAGGGTTGCAGGTTTCCTTTGCATGTCCTCAATATCGACGCCAATATCATTTTCCAAGACAATGGCGCACATCACCAGCCCATTGGTATGCGAAAGGTTAAACCGGATAGGCTTGTCTGCCAAGGCGCTGAGAATTTCAGGTTTGCCATGGTTGTTGAAACTAAAACGCCAATCTGCAGGATCAATGTCAACATATCGGGATAGCGTAGAGCGGATCAGGGCGCGGGTAACCAGATATTGATGCCGGTGTCTGGCAAAATGAAAGCGTTGCCAGCGTTTTTTTTCTTCTTCGTTAAGAAGGCGCCCGTAGCTTGACAGCAGCGCTTCATCGTTAATTTCATCGGGAAAAGCAAGCCAAAGATGAATGCTGCCTGTAGGGAGTTCCAACGTCATCTGCAATCTGTTTTATGTTGGTTGGTGGGTGGGTGATAAGAAGCGAGGGCCAGCAGCCGCTGCTTGCCAAGGGGTGTTGATTATCTACGAAAAATGCACTTAATAGATAATATTGGGTATATAAGTTTTTGGACTCGACTAAACTTGTGTGTAAAGATGAAGGCTCAAGCTAGCTTCCTAATCTGGAGATGGGAAGCCAATAAATTTATTGGGTTTAATGAGGAACCGTGGTTATGCAAATCAAGAACATCCGTAAATATGACGCTATATTGACGATGCTGTTATTTATCGGTTCCGCGCAACCAGTCTTCGCTGTTGGCGGCGCGGAATCGATGGATCGGCCCAGTGCGCGATTGCTGTCACCGCCGGATTATACCCCCAAACAGTCGCCTGAGAGTTTCAGCTTGCCGAAAGTCCCCGAGTCTGTCGGCAAAAACCTTGATCAACGCAAACTGTCCGTCAAGCATATCCTTATTGACGGCAACAGCGTTTTTCCAGAACAAGATTTGCGGCCTATAGTGGGTGCTTACGAGCAACGCGAGGTGTCTATCGCCGAACTGGAAGAGCTGCGGCAAAAACTGACCCGTTATTATATCGATCACGGCTATATCAACTCCGGTGCAGTCATTCCAGCAGACGCTTTTAAGGCTGGCGAATTACGCATCAAAATTATCGAGGGCAGCCTTGATGAAGTGCGTGTAAAAGGTCTGGGGCGCTTGCGTGAAGGCTATGTTGTCAATCGCTTGTTGGGCGATCCAGATGAACCTTTTAACCTGCAAGCGTTGCAAGACAATTATCAACTGCTGCTCGCCGATCCGCTCATCAGCCGTATGAATGGCCGCATTCTGCCAGGAACTACGCCAGGCCATAGTGTTTTAGATCTGGATGTCACCCGCGCCAGACCTTATCAACTGAGCCTGTTTGGTAACAACCAACGTCCGCCTTCCATCGGCGCGGAAGCTTTTGGACTCAATGGGCAGATGCGCAACCTCACGGGCTTGGGCGACACACTCGATTTTACCTTTATCACCAGCGAAGGCTCAAACCGTTACGCAGGCGGTTTTAGCCTGCCTGTCACCGATTGGGGCGCTCAAGTTTTCTTCCATTTTGATGAAGGGGATTCGATGGTGCTTGAACAGCCGATCCAAAAAATTAACATTACGAGCCTGGTTCATAGCCTTGAAGGTGGCGTTAGCCAATCACTGGTCAATACGTTGCGCCAACGCTTGAATGTGGGTGTCATGCTGGCAGTGCGTGAAAACTGGACTACGCTGCTAGGTAGCCCCTTTTCCTTCGTACCCGGCGAGCCCACCGGCCGCAACCAAGCCACGGTATGGCGGATGTTCCAGGATTACAGCCAACGCTGGGACGACCATGCGTTGGCGTTCCGCTCCACTTTCAGCGTCGGCATGGATGCGCTGGGCGCTACGCCGGAAAGGGCAGTGCCAGCCAACTTGCGTAGCTTGTATCAGCACTATCCAGACAGCGAATTTTTTGCTTGGTTAGGACAAGCGCAATATGCCTGGAAAGTGCTGGATAACGGCACTCAATTTGTGTTGCGCGGCAACGCACAGTTTAGTGATGAACCCCTGTTGCCTCTGGAGCGCATTGCTGTTGGCGGTTTGAATACCGTGCGCGGTTATCGGGAAAACCAGTTGGTGCGCGATCAGGGCTATAGCTTGTCTACGGAATTGCATTTCCCTTTGATTGGCGGCAACCACCCTAGCGCAAGACATCGCTTGACGCTGATTCCGTTTATGGACTACGGCAACGCGTGGAATCATGGCGAATCATCTACTGAACTGTACTCCGTTGGCGCCGGTTTCGAGTGGCAGTTTAAACCTGTGAGCGTCGAGTTTTATTACGGTTATGCCATCAACAAAGCCAAGCCGCCGCAACAAGGTGACTTACAAGATGACGGCATACATTTTCAAGCGCGTTGGGATGTGTTTTAGGGCAATTGCAGCGGTTTCAACCTCGGTTAGTGAGGTAACGGAGTACCAACCTAGGTTGGTACTCCACCAGCTAAATCTAATGTTATTAACCTAATCTGAAACCGCTGTAACAGAACAACATTGCCACCACTCAAGCTTCCACGCTTTTCCTGCCTTTTATGTGGGAGGCTTTTTGACTTCCAATTCAGGAGTACAACATGATCTGGCGTTTACTTATTTTTAGTTTTTATGTTATGTCACAGATTGCTTTTGGTGCTGAGGATAGCTTTGATAGCCTTCTCGGCAAAGGCAAAGCACATCTTCGCCAAGGCCAATATTATTTGGCGGTAGATGATCTGCAATCGGCGCAAACACTGGCCGTCACACCACCGCAACAAGCACAGGTCAAAGGAACGCTTGGTCTGGTGCATTATCGAATGCACCATTACGAGCAAGCAGATACTTTTTTGCGCCAATCGATAGTTTCGGGCGCAAGTGATACGCAAGACCGCACCCGCTGGATGGCTGCTTTGGCTGAGTTACAGGATGATCGTGGGCTGAATGAGGATGCCAGCCACTGGTATGCCGAGGCGCTTAAGCTTGCCGGTAACGACCAAAAACTCATCATCGGCATTCAGCTGGGGCAGGCGGCTTTATTGCCATCTGGGCAAAGGCTTGCCGAGCTTTCGCGTATTCGCGGCAGTCTTGGACGCATCACCGATCCTTCGGAGCGTGCCCGCTATTTCCTTAATATAGGGACGCAAGCGCAGCATTTAGGTGCCGCCGGACTGAAACTCGCATACAACAGTTTCGAGCAAGCCCGTCAATATGCAGGCGGGCAACAACCGCGCCTATTAGCAGAAAGCCTGGACGGCCTCGCCCAGTTATATGAAGGCCAGAAGCGCGATGACGAAGCGTTGCGCCTAAACCGGCTGGCTATCCAGTCAGCGCAGAGTATCGAAGCCCATGATTTGCTGCTTAATCTGGAATGGCGTCAAGGCCGGTTAAATCGTCACCAGCAGCGCATACCAGACGCGTTGGTAGCCTATCAACATGCCGTCGAACATATCGAAGCTATCCGGCAAGACATTCCGGTCGAATACCATAATGGCCGCTCTTCTTTTCGGCAAACCCTGGAGCCTGTCTATCTAGGGTTGGCCGATATGCTGTTGGCACAGGCCAGCCAACAGAATGGTGAAAACAAAACGCTATTATTACGTCGTGCGCGTGAAACCGTAGAGCTGATTAAACAATCCGAACTGGAAGATTTTCTAGGGGGGCGTTGCGCTGTGCATAGCAGCAAAAACGCATTGCTGGAAGCGATAGAACCGACCACAGCCATTATTTATCCTATCTTGCTGCCTGACCGCTTGGAATTGCTGGTCAGCAGTGGTAGCGAGATACGCCAATATACCCAACCGGTGAGTGCAGCCACCCTGCAACAATTGGCGCAGCATTTTGCCCACAGCCTGCGTAAAGGCAAAGACGATATCAAACCCATTGCCCAAGCGCTCTATCAATGGCTGATTGCCCCCATCGAGCCGTGGTTACATCAACATCAGGTAAAAACGCTAGTGATGGTACCCGATGGCGTATTGCGACTGATTCCTCCTGCCGCCTTGCATGATGGTGAACACTATTTGATCGAAAACTACGCGCTGGCGATTTCCCCAGGACTCACCCTGTTCGAGCCAACGCCATTACAACAGCATAGCGTTAAAGCCTTGCTCGCGGGTATGAGCGAAGCCGGTTCGGTGGTTGAACATTTGCCGCCCGCTTTCCTTCGCGCTATGGCTGGCGCTAGTGGGCGCGGTGTCGATTTAAACGACGCGCCTTTAAGCCGGGCTTTGCCGGTCAATGAAGAAACCGGCGACATTACAGACCAAGCCCGTAAAATCGAGCTGGAACGCGATGTGGAACGGCTGCTGAAAGAACCTATTTTTCGCCAAAAAATCAAGGATCAGCTTAGCTTGCCGGGTGTCGCCCAGGAAATTGACAGCTTGAAGCGGGAGATTCCCAATACCCTGCTGATGAATGACGGCTTCACGGTTGAAAAATTTAAGGATCAAGTCGTTAAGGAGCCTTACTCCGTCATACATATCGCCTCTCACGGGGTGTTTGGCAAAACGGCTGACACGAGTTTTATTATGGCTTACGACGGCGTTATTAACATCGATGATTTAGAGCAGTTGTTAAAATCCGAAAAGTTTGCCAAACAGCCGGTGGAATTGCTGACCCTGAGCGCTTGCCAAACCGCCGAGGGCGATGACCGTGCGCCATTGGGGCTGAGTGGTATCGCGCTCAAAGCCAAGGTCCGCAGTGCCTTGGGCAGCTTATGGCCGGTTTCCGATGAAGCGGCATCATTGCTAATGGCGGAATTTTATAAAGCCTTATCACACCCTGGAACCAGCAAAGTACAAGCGCTTAGGCAGGCGCAAATCATCCTGCTCAAGAAAAAAAGTATGGAAAATCCTTTTTACTGGTCACCCTTTATCCTGGCAGGCAATTGGTTATAACGTAGAGACGTTGCCATGCAACGTCTTGGGATAGGGTTAAAAATAACTTCCCTGAGTTTTGACGGATACCTTTTTTGTAGGGGCGATTTTAATCGCCCAAGGCGAATACCCTTGGGGGGGCACAAGTGAATTCGTGCCTCAAGTAAATCGAATACCGTTACCCTACGCACAACATCAATCACTTTTTAATCCTCTTCCCATGAAAGAAATCCTGTTTTTAGTTGAAGACGCGCCAGAAGGTGGCTTTACTGCCCGATCATTAGGCGATTCAATTTATACCGATGCTGATACCGTTGCACAACTGCATAGCAATGTACGCGATGCAGTTGCCTGTCATTTTGAGGAAGCTGAAAAGCCTAGCATTATTCGTCTGCATTTTGTTCATGATGAAGTAATCAGTGCATGAAATTACCACGCGCAAAACAGGCTTACAGTTAGTCAAAATTTTAGAAGTGCAAGGCTATCAAGTAACGCGACAAACAGGTAGCCATATCCGATTAAGCACGTCACAAAATGGCGTGCATCACATCACAATTCCCGCGCATAACCCATTAAAAACAGGCACGTTATCAGCGATATTAAACGATGTTGCCCAGCATTTTAATATTAGCCGTGATGACATTGAATCGATTACTTGTAACTATTCAGTCCCCCTCTTTGAAAAAGAGGGGTTAGGGGAGATTTTTTAAATAAATCCCCCTCGACCCCCCTTTTTCAAAGGGGGAAGCTGGATACAGTCCGGTTTTACCATAAGGGGGTCTGAATAATTACGATTACTTTAAGGAAAGGGTTCAGGCACAACCGCCCACGCCGTTTTAAAACTCAATGCCGAAGACGGTGGCAATCGCCGCTTTATTCTTGTTTCCAACACCGAAGCCACCGAATCAGAACCCGATAAAAACCTGTGCCGTGATGTGTGCGCTGAACGGGTCTGCCGCGTGATGCTTGGGTTTACCAACCAAAAAGCTGAAAAGGTCGAAGGCTTAGGCGTTAATCCTTCGACTAAGCTCAGGACAGGTTTTGCTTACTTAAAAACCCGCCGCATTGCCTCTGAAATTCTATTGAGTGAAATTCAACATTCGCAAATCTGGACGGCGTTACAACTGAGTCACGGTGCGGCTTTATCGGCTTTCAATCCCAATTCAACCGTACAGCAACTGCAAACGACTGATAACACAGTGATGTATCTATGCCAATTGACTGAACAGGAATTGACCGCCGTCACCGATTGCTTACAGACACTGCAAACCGTTGTTGTTTATTGTTGGCAACCTGCCTTATTGACGCAGTATATCGCCGATGAAAACCTCACTTGCTTGCCGATACCAGAAATTTTGATAGACCGTTTTGGAACAGGCGTTAAAGCATGACGACTATGGCTTACCATTCGGAGTACAAACTTAAGTTTGTATTCCAGCGGCGCGTAACTGTGGGCAGTGACGCAGCGCGTGGAAGCCAGATTTAAATACACCTCTTAGATTTAAGGAATTATCAAAATGCCAGACTTAACAAATGCAAGTGATAAAGAAATTGTGCTGGAGATTTATCGCCGAATTAACGGTGAAACTGAAATGCACTGGCACTTAAATTATCTCTATCGTGCGGCTTTACGTCCCATTTATACGTTTTTTGATAAACAAAATATTGATGAAGCGAATATTCGCTCTTATCAATTACCTGACTGGGAAAAACTCGAAGCGGAACGTAATGAGGTTTTAGACTATTTTCCTGATGATGAATAACGCTGTTTCTTGGAGCAACGCATGAGTGTCATATCACCCAAAGGCTATCAAGAAGATGCGGTTAATAATGCTTTAGAGCTGTTTCGCCATACCGAAAGCCAGTTACAACAAGCACACGATGAACAAAGCCGCCGTACTAGCAGTGCGTTTAATGGCTGTGTGTTATTGGAAGCCCCGACAGGTGCGGGTAAAACCTTAATGGCGGGACTGATTGCTGAAATGTTTTCAGGGTGCGACCACCACTATAACGCGAAGGTTATCTGGTTTTGGTTCACCCCGTTTGCAAACTTGGTGGGACAAGCTAAAAGCGCGTTAAAAAGTTTTAGCGGCTTGAAAATCCGCGACCTAAGCAGTGATCGGATTGCCTATAAAGCTTTGAGTGGCGATGTGTTTGTTGCAACGTGGGCATCGGTGGCGGCAAGGTGTGCCAGTACACGAATTTTTCGTAAAAATGGTGATGCGTCTGTGTCGTTGGATGACTTTATTGTTGAATTGCGGGAACAGGGTTTTCGTATTGGCGTAGTGATTGATGAAGCCCATCACACGTTCACCAAAGCCAGTGAAGCGGTTAAATTTTATCGGGACATTCTATCGCCCGAATTTTCGCTACTGATTCCATTAGGCACAGACGGTTTTGTTAAAGGGATTATTGCTCAAATAAATCTGAATGCAGAAGTATTAAATGCGGGCAGACGTAAAAGTTTTAAAGTCAATCGTCAAACGATTAGTATTTTTAATCCAACAGGGACGGTAGTTGAGGCAATACAGGCAAAGCTATCAAATCCTGAAATTGTCCGCCGTTCCCAACATGCTTTATGTGATGCTGTTATTAGACTTGTTTTAACTGAAAAAAATGCTAACAATAAACTAAAATTTATTTAACTAAATGGCCTAAAAAATTGAAATTTACAGTTTCCGACTTAAAACAAGACAGGCAATGGCGATCTGCGATTGGCATGAGTCA